>VGLX01000010.1 GCA_016866645.1 Candidatus Woesearchaeota archaeon
TTTTAGCGCTTTGTTGATCACTCTTACAGTGCCCTTGTAATCATTCGCCCATACCTCTTGATCTCTTCCTATAACCCTGTTGACTCCGACTTCTGCAGCGAGGTGGTAGACTGTCTCTATGTTTCGCATTGCCTGCTCCAGTTTTACTTCGTCAAGTATCGATGCTTGGCAGAACTCTATTTTGTCGATAACTTTTTCTAAGTTTTTCATATTTCCTGTTCGAAGGTCGTCCATCACTCTGACGTTGTACCCTTCTTCGACTAGCTGCTCTACTATATACGATCCTACAAATCCTGCTCCACCTGTTACTAATACGTTGCTCATTGTTTATTTTTCTTCCTCTGTTTAAAGTTGAGCCTTCTTCCTATTTGTTTCGCGTAACCTACGGTTTTTGGTCCGATAAGGTGTGCTAGGTCATAGAGAGGTAACAACGCTTCTGCTGCCCAGTCGAATTTCTCTTCTTTGTCTTTTATCATGTATGAAGCTAACGTGCTAATTCCCGAGTATGTCAGGAAGAATGTTGCTAACATAGAAGGGTTTGATAGCAGCGCTGGCATCGTGGCCAGTTTTACAGGATGCATGTAGATATCCCTTAGGGTTTGTACCCTTAAGGCTATGCCTCCTGCGTCGTAGTTCGGCTTCCATTTGTTGTCTTCTTTTCTGAAAGCGTTTTCGATGTATTTTGAATCGTAAGTGTAGTTGGATATGAACTGGGCCCATTTGTCCCTTTGGCTGAAAAGTTTCTTCATGGTGTTAGGCGCTTCTGTGTCGATTACCAGGCTGTTGTTATAGCCTATCTTTGCTTTCTTGGCTAGCAGCCTTAGAGTTATCTCGGTGTCTTCTCCTCCGCCGTAAATTTTCATCTCGTCTAGCGCTTGTTTTAGCATTTCTGGTTTGAATATTCCGAAAGCGCCTGATACGCAGAGCTGTGAAGCTTGCTTCAGTGAGTATTTTCCTTTCATGTCATCCATGTCGTTCGGTATGTTGTTGTTGTGCTTTTCCAAAGAGTACATCGATCCTCTTCCTATTCGCATAGCCTGCTTGTATTCAGTCATTTGTATACGCTCTAGCAGGGTGGAGTCTTTGTCTATTTTCGGCAGGACTTGCCCAGCCATAGCGTCGAGTTTGAAGAAGTCCATCTCAGCCATCGCAAGCTCTAAGTCGCTCAGGCTGTTGTTGATGTAGCAGTCAGAGTCTAGGCATATTACATATTTTTTCCCTCTTTCTAGCCATTTCTCTACGCCTTTTCTCTGTGCTCTTACCTTTCTAACATCTTTTTCTTCCTTGGTTATGTCCAGTGTCTCGAGGTCGTATTTCTTTGCTATGTTCCTTGTTTCATTATTGTCATTTGAGAAGTCATCTACTGTGATTATCTCGGTTTTTGGGACTTTAACTCTTGTTATTAGGTCTTCTAAGCATTTGTCTGATTCTCCAGGGTTCTTGTAGAGGGGCAATACGAATCCGTATTCTGGCTTTTCATGCTTGAACTTGCTTAGCTCTTCCCTGAATTCCTTGAACATCTTATTGTTCTTTCTGTAGAGGTAAGTCCTTGTCGCTACGTCTATGCCGTCTCCCACCAAGGCTATTCCTGCTGTTATTGCTAAGTACAATGGCAATTGGTCTGTTATCATTTTAGAACCTCCATGTCAGCCCTACGCCGACTGTGTGGTTTTTTGATTTTCCTTGGTTATAGTCATAGCCTACGTTTACTTTTACTTTTTCGCTGAGCTTGTAAGAGAGTCCTGCTCCGGCATTCACCGCTGTCTCGTCGCTTTTGCCCGATTCTTTCCCAACTCCGACGTAAGCTTTTCCGCTTAGTTTCTTGTTGAACTCATGATTCCCTGATACGTAACCCATGGTTGTGTTAGTATCCTTAATAGATTCTCTCCAGTGGGTCCCTTTGACGTCTATCCAGTCCTTGTCGCCAAGGTAGTATCTTAACCCTAGGTTTGTTGAGTAGTCTTTGTCTCCGTTGGTTAATGCTGAGCCTTTAACATCACCTATTATCGTTACTGGTTTTTTTATTATGTATTCTCCGTTTACTCCTAGTCCAAATGAAGCGACGTTTTTGTTCCCAAATTCTCTTATTGGGTCGACATCGTCTTTGACTTCTAAACGTCCGGATAAGTATAAGTCCTCGCTCATCTTCTTCCCTACTTCGAGTTTGATAGTTTCGTCGTTTCCTCTTGCTTTTTTTCCATCTATCTTTCCGAAGTGGTCTGCGTGGCTTCCTTGGATGTTTATGTTGAAATCGTTCTTTTTCATGTTTAAGTCTATTATTTCTTTTATAGAAGTCACGTTAGAATCTGGCCCCTGCCTGGATGTAACTTCGACTTGTGCTCCAACGGATTCGAATTCTATAAACTTCTTGTCTTCTGCCCTCGCGAGCATAGAGTATCCGAAGATTGTTGCAACTGCTGTTAAGGTTGCTATTCCTGTTTTTATCTTGTTGAGTTTCATAGTTTTGTTTATGCTATTACGAACGCTTCATAGTATCTATGGTTTAGTGATCCGTTGTCGCCGCTTGGGCATGGGACGGATTCGAATAATCTTCCTTCAGGTGAGATGTAGAATGTCCTTCCTCCTTCTTGGATTATCCTGTCAAATTCTATGGTTTTGTTTTTTATTCTTTCCTTGAGGGAGTATACAAGAGTGTCTTTCTCATTTTTCGTTTTGTTGTCATAAACGTTTTTTTCACCGCAGCCGCAGTCGTCTGCTATGACAGTTTCGATGCCACTTTTTGGCTTTTGGGTGATATCTTGTGCGTATGCAGCGTAGGTTATGTAAAGACCTGTTATAATCCCTAATCCTATGCTTGTTATTTTAGATAGTTTTTTGTTCATTTTTACCACCAGTAGTCCTCTAGCATACGATTCCAATAGTATAATTCCGTAGCTTTCTTTCTGTTTTCTTCATTTATTTTCTTGGTTTCTTTTAGTCTTGATTCTATGTTGTCTATTTCTTTCATCAGTTTAGGTATTCTTTCAGGCTCTATTTTCGTATAGTGTTCTTGTACGATGTTTCTTAGTCTGTCACAAAGATAGCTGTTTGCTGCTAACAGCCTTTCATCAGGTGTTTTTCTGTATTGCTTTTGTACATAGGCTAGTACGATGCATGGTATTGTTGCTTGGGCCATGTATTTTAAGGATTCAACTGGTTTTTTTATTGCTGGTATTTTCATTTTATCCCCCCTATGTTTATTGTATTATTTATTGTATTATTTTCTGGAGTTACTGATATATAAACCTTTTGTTTTGTAACCACTATATGATAGTAACTAAATAATGTACTGTTTTAAAAGCCACAAAACCACAAACACCAAGATGAACTATTACGATAACATCGCCAAAAGCTACAACGAGCTACACGAAGAGGAACAAAAGAAAAAATTGGATATAATATCTAAAGAATTAAAGCCAAAAGGTACGATACTGGATATAGGCGCTGGCACAGGAATCTCTGCCAAATACTTCAAAAATATCGCACTTCTAGACCAGTCTATAGAGATGCTGAAACAATCAAAAGGGCTAAGAATCGTGGGCAAGGCAGAAAGCCTGCCGTTCAAAGACAAAACATTCAATAATATAATATCCATAACCAGCCTGCACCATACAAACATAAAACGAGCGATAAAAGAGATAAAACGAATAAGCAAGAAAAACTGCAAGTATAGTTTTAGCATCCTTAAAAGGGCGCAGAAATACTCGCTAATCAAGCAAGAGCTTCAAAACAGTTTTAACCTAAGGGAAATAGACGAAGAAAAGGATATTATACTGATAAGCTGATACCCTAGAAAGCAGAAAAGTTTAAAACTCTAAACTTCTTAAACAGAAGATATGCAATCACCAACAGACGCGGCCAAATCATACAGCGGAGCCGACATACTCCGCAAAGGACTCGACCTAAGCCAGTCAAAAGATCCTAACGTATCAACAGCTGAATCAAAAACAGGCGTTTTCTATGACGGAATATACATCAAAAGGAGAAAAGACTTAGAAAAGCTGGATGACAACGGCAAATACCGCTCATTCACCATAGAGTTCAGGCTTAAGACCAAGAAAAAAAGCGAAGACGTCTTCAACGAATACATACCTTTGTCCACCAGGAAGATAGAAGCAGAAATATCCAAAGAAGGATTTGAAGTTTTAAAAGAGCAAAAAGGCACAAGGATATCCTTTACGTTCATCAAAAAAGGGTTCTTCTCAAAAACCAACATAGGCACGCTTATCTATTCATGCAACGACACAGTCCACGGAGTAAAATTCTCTAAATCATTAACCTTCTTGGAAGGAAGGCATATCAACGGATATTATATCCGTGAGACTTACCAAGACTTGAAAGACGAGCTAGACCTGATAGTCTCAGCTAGGAAACGTAAAGAAAAACCTCAAGAAAAAGATATCAAAAAACCTGTTATCCCGTCGGTGATTAAAAGGGTATAGGACAATAAAATTGTTAACCAAACATGTTGAAGAGGCCTTTGCCTTTGCCGTCGTCTTTCTTCCTTTCTTCGTATCTTTTAGCGCGGTAAGGCTCTGAAGCGTAATAATGCTTGACTTCCCTCTCTTTCTCCTCAGTCTCTCTGACGCTCCTAAGCATCCTTGACCTGAAGTCCTCTATGCTTTCTTCTGTAGAAGAGAATGTGGATTTTCTTGGGCTGTTCTCCTTTAATGCTCTAAGCTCTTTAAGCATGGTCTCACCTTCCCTCTTATTCTTGCACATCGCTACTTCAGCGTTCCTTAAATGCTCTTTCTTAAAAATAGTCAAGTAAATCAGGGTGGTTATTATGAGCGCTAATAATGCTGAGTATATTATATTCAAAGAAGTTTTGTTCTTGCCTAGGACGATTATGTTATCAAACTGGTTAGGCATCACCGCGTTGCCGGTGACTGCTATCATATACTCCCCGGCAGGTGCTTCTTGAGTAAGATCCACTACTAACACTGCCCCCGGTTTCAGTGAAACTTCTTTCTTTAGCGTGAACTCTCCATTGTTAAGGCTTACATCTACAGCTTCGTTATAATCAACATTGCCCGTGTTTAATATGTATAAGTTCTGACCTTCAAGCTGCACATCAACAGACTTGACTTTTTCTACTATGAATTCCTGCCCAGTTGTCAAATCTGCGTAACTCGCCTTGAGCTTCCATGATCCTGGAATAGAATATTCTGGAAGAGGGATTATTATCTTGCCCTCAGACTCGACGGACCCCAAGTATATCGACCTGCCGTTAGCATCTATCAGCTCTATTCTTAACTGGTCTATTATCTCATCACCTGCTTGGTCATACACATACGCAGCAGCTTCTAACACGTCTTTCGGCTTAAGCTCTGGTTGGAATACGTTAATCTTAATCTTAGTCGGTACTGCTTCGATGTTTATGCTCCTTTGAGTGCTTCCTTGGTTTCCGCTTTGGTCTTCATTGAAAAAGAACCTCAAAACATGAGTCCCTGTCTCAATATCTGCAGGTATCCTTAATTCGTATAAGAACTTACCGTCCCTTATCATAGCAGTGTAAGCCTCAGTGCCTAGCTTAATCTGCAGGACACCTTCTTTCATAGGCTCTCCAGATAATGTGTTGACTTCCCCGAGTATCTGTAACAAGTCTCCTGGCAGGATTTTAGACTGCAGCGGCTCTACGAACACGTGCACTTGGTCTACGATGCTGAACATGGCAACATTTTCGAAAAGCTTCTTATTTCCGAAAACGTCAGTTACTAAAACGTCAACTGTGTAGTCTCCAGGGATGTTCCCCATGACAGTGTAGTAATACTTCAACTTGCCCTGGCTTACTGCTACGTCTTTGGCATAGTAAGTCTTTTCATCAGTCTTGAAATAGACCGTTGCTAGACCGTTTATCTGGGCACCAGTTTCTTTCATGCTCGTAAGATAACCGTAAAGAGTCAAAGTGTTTCCTAACTGGAGCTGTAAAGGATTTACCTGGAAGTCACCGTATGCCTTAAGCTCATCAGTTACTATAAACCTGTTAGAAAAGACCTCATCAACTATCACGCCATTCGAGACTAATGAAGCTTTTACTACGCAGTTGCCCTCAGCAGTCGAAGGGATGATAGCATCGTCTATAACGATTGGTTTAGCAGTTTTTGGGCTTAAGCTTATCTCCTTGGTAAAAATGTCAAAGCTTACCTTATCACATATCAGCCTGAACCTTAATATGCCGTCTTCTACTGTGACATCTTCCACTATCTTAGAGTCTATCAGCAAAGGCTCGCCTTTATTATAATATTTTCCAAATGTGTTTAGGTCTATCTTTGCAAGAACAGCCGGCATCAATAGCACAGCTAATACTAGTAACAGCATTATCCTCCTTTTCATTACTATAGTATAGTACATATTAAGTTTAAATAATTTATGGAACTTAAGAATTCCGATTTTTTCTACAGGAACAGAGGGTTATCTTGATTTCAACATCAGCTGGTTAGCCAGCCAAGCCGGTATAGGCTGAATGGCAGTTATCCCACGATAGCTATCAAAAGAGTACCTTTCTTTCCATTCGATGCTCAAAAGCTTCTTCTTAAACCATCTACGCTTGGTCTCATAAACAGGGTAGTATTGGCCTGCGTCGTACAGCTTGTTGTTGAAGCTGAACATCGTGAAAGGTATGCCATCCCTCTTAGCTACCACCTTATTCGTTAAAGTGTCCCTTATCTTATTATCAGTAGCCCCATCATACAGGTTGCTGTCATGTGAGCACAAAGAGTACACCCATTCCTTCCGCTCAGCGACTGGTTTGTCTTCAAGCGTTTTCATAACCTGCTTATAACTGCCAGCGTCATAAATCTCCCCGTTATGTGAGCATAATGCCTTAACCCACCCGTCCCTCTCAGCTATTACTTTACCATTGTCTGTTCGGTAGATCTTTTTCAGTCCACCGTCATACATCACGCCGTCATGGACGCATAAAGAGCTTACCATATGCCCCCTCTTGGCTATTTGCTTGTTGTTCAAGGTGTCTATTACCTGGTTGTAATCCCCTGTGTCGAACAATAAGTTGTCATACAAACAGAACGCGTTGATATAATTCGCCCTCCTAGCTACGGTTACAGGCTTATCCATGTCAGGCATCCAGACCATGATGTCACTTATCCATCCTCCGTGCTCGACGTAACATAAAGCGATGGCTAGGCAAGTGGGCAAGTAAGGTTCTGAGTTGCTGAGCTCTTCGATCTTCTCGTCAAGCTCCTTCCCTGGCAGGAAGGTTTTAGGAAGTTTCATTATCAACTCTTTTTTCTGAAATTGACCAAGTTTTTGACAAGGCTTACAGGTATCATCTCTAATGCGGTTACTGTCGAGTATCCGAAATCAAGCAATAGCTTGTCGCTGAAAACGTCTGTCACCATGCCGCTGGTCCCGCCTTCTAACAAAGTCCCTCTGAACGAGCATAAGGCGTAGATTATATGCGCCCTTTCAGCCACTGTCTCGTTAGTGTAAGTGTTTTTTACGCCCATATAATGCCCTGCGTCGTAAAGGCTGCCTTGGTGGGAGCATAATGCCCTTATCGTGTCGTCTCTTTTTGCGACAAATTTGTTTTTCATAGTTGAGTAGACGCATTGTTCTGTGCCAGCGTCGTAAAGCTCGCCGTTATGGGTCCTTAAGGCGAAGACACAGCCTAGCCTCTCTTTCAGCTTTGAGTCTCCTGAGTATATGGTCCCCAGGTTGGAATATACTAGTTCGCCGTTATAATGGCATAACGAATAGGCTGCAGATAATTGTGTCAGCAGCTCATCATCTGTTAATGCATTGCTTACTCTGGTGTAGGCTCCGCAATCGTATAGTTGGCTGTCATGATAACAGAAGTCTATCACCATGTATTTTCTCTCGTTGACAAGCTCAGGCCTGATCATCGAAGGCTCCCAGACGTATATCTTCCCCCTGTTAACTGCTGTGCTGTCCTCTACTGCTATCGCTAATCCTTGCTCGTTGAAGTCAGGTGTTGAGAGAAGAACATCAACTTTGCCTTCCAAGTCTTTATCCGGCATGAAGCTGTCTGGAAGTTTCATCGCTAATGATACTCGTCAGAAGCTTAAATAATTTTCTAAACAGTAACAATAAACACTCGATCGAATAATGGCAAGTATTCCAATTTCTTTTTCAGAGATTCGGTAGTCTCGTGGTCGATATAAACTATCTGTATTTTACTTAAAAAAATAGCCTTGTCCAATAGTTCAACAACATCTTTTCTTCCAAACTCTTTAGTATGATAATCATATGTTTCATAATCTAGTTCCGACTTTGAATCGGTTATTACATTCTTAATCATGCGTTTTACTTCTTCATACTTGCTTTCTTTATGCTGGTCTGATATCCAGAATATCTTTATATGCCCTCTTTTCATGGTATCCAAGTTACATCTCAATTGATGATAAATAATATTATGAAGGAAAACGTCTTGAAAACTGTCTTTAGCCTCAGTTTTTTCTTCTGAAAGCATACCAATTTTATCGTCTAAGCATTTTTCTGGCACAAATATGTCAGGTATTTTCATAATGTCCTCTTCATCTGTCGAACAAAAGTAGGGTGGCGCTGCTGCAGAAGTAGAAGTTGCCGCTGATGTCTGAGCGATAGGCATCGTTACCTAGTGAGAGCTCAAACAGCTCGTCTTGGCTTGTGTTGCTCCTTAAATAAACGCCCATCATTCTTTTTCTGCCGTTACCATTAAATACAAAATCCACATATTCTGCTAACTTGTCCTTATCATTATTCATCGCTGCGAGCCAGAACTTATGGTTCTCGGCCTCTTTTCTTGTAAGCCTTTGGTTGTATTTGTCTTTTGTTATGTCAAGCTCTATGCCTTGCTCAGCATCGTAATTGATTGGTATGAAATCTTCGTCGAATCCTTGTTGGATGTTTTCCAATGTAGAAGACCTTTGAACTATCTTGAATTTGGCGCTTTTTGCCTTGTAGGCTATGCCTGTGACTGAGTCTATCTGGGTATTGAACAATGTTGAGTTCTTACCGTGAAGTTCATAATCAATAATTCTTGCTGTTATGTTATCAAAGAATGTGAAAGGCTTCTGTCCTTGTTCTTTTAGGTACGCGATGCATCCCGCAAATGTAAGGTCATGTATAAATTTGATATTTTCCTTTAACATAAAGTTTGTGAGTGGTATCGTTTTTTCTTGCTCTAGTAATCCTCTTATATTAACTTCTAAACTTCTCTCCGGAAGGAATATGTTTGGTACCTTCATCTTACAGCCGTTCTTCTCTGTCTCTTTCTTTGCCTTCGTAAACCTCTTTGGCCTTGCCTATGACCAGGTCGAAGAGGTCGTCTTGAGAATTCACGTAGAATACTTCGCAGCCTATGTCTTCTAGTTTCTTGACGTAGTCTTTGTATCCTGAGCCTATGCAGAATATCGCTCCTCGGTTCTTCTCGTTCAGGTCCATGACTGCTTTCAAGTAGGGGAATGCTGAGTCGAAGTTGTGGAATCCTGTGTCTGTTATTAGCAAGAACTGTTTCGGCTCTGAAGGGTTCTTGACCCATTCGAGCATGTCCTCTTGTGGGAGTACTGTGCCTCCACCCTTGTAGGTCAGTATGACCTCATCTATAGCGTCTATGTCTTCTGTCTCGTCTAGAGTGGTTGTGTCTCTTCCTTTGGTGCTCTGGTCCTCTCCTGAGAAGTTCTTCACAGCCACTTTTACTCCTACGTTCTTCGCAGAATGCGCAGCTGCCATGGCTGCTAGGACTGCCGGAGCTATCGACTGGTTAGGATTAGTCATGCTTCCTGATGAGTCTAGGATTATGTAGAGGTCTGGCGGCCTGTCGCCTTCCTTGAATCCGAAAGTCTCCCTGTATCTCCATTTTGACGTCGTGACTCCAGGCACTGCCCTTCCTGCTGTTTGTAACGTGTACTGCAGGTCTAAGCTTTGCGGCGGGTCGCTAGGGTTCCATCTCTTCGGAGTGAACGGGTGCGCTTTGCCGGCGACTGTGTGCATCGGCCTGAACTTGACAGAGTAGTTCTCTGCTAAGTCACGGTATAACCACTTGTTAGCTTTCTCTTCAGAGTCGAGTATTCCTGAGCCTACCATAAGCTCTTTGTATTCTTGGATTATGTTCTTGTTATCCTTACCTAATTTATTAGCTAGGCCTTTGACTTTCTCTTCTATCTCTTTCTCTAGCTGTTTCATCTTCTTCTCTAAGTCTTTCTTGTCCTTGTCTTGGCCTTGGCCGTCTTTCTTGTCATCTTTCTTTGAGGACTTGCCTTTCTTGCCTTTCATGCCCTGCAATTGTTTTAGCATCTGCTTGAGCCTCTTAGCGTCTCCGCTGGATTCGCTTTCGAATATCTGCAGGTCTTTTCCTCCTTTTCCGTCTTCTTTTACGAAAGGCGCGATTATCTGGGTGAACCTGTATACCCGTTTCTCCCAGTTCCTGCAATCATACATGTTGTCTTTGACCAATGAGTGTATCCTTTCAGCTGCTCGTTCCTGGTCTTCGCTGAACTTCTTCTTGTCGACCCATCTTCCATCCAGGTTCCAGAGCTTCTCGTAGACCCTCATGTAGACGTCCCAGCTCTTCCTCGGCGCTTTTTTCATCTCAGGGTCTGATTCTCTTCTCTGTTTGAAACGGTCGTATAAGAAGCATATCTTGTCCTTGTTGTCAGGCATGCCTTTCTCGTCCCCGTGCTCGACTATGTAGTTGTTGTCTACTATGTCTTCGAATATGTTTGAAAGGTTAGCGCCTAATTCTTGGGCTTGGAAGCCGTCGGCTATGCCCTGTGATTTCAAAGCTTTGGCTGAGTTGTGAGTGAGAACGAGCTTTGTTAGCAGGTCCGTTGATATCATCGCGTAATGGCCTACTCCGTGGAGCTCTAGTATCTCAACTGTGTCTTCCAATTCTTTCTGGTCTTTTATCATCAGGTGCTTCATCACGTGAGGCAGGCTTACGTAAGTCTTCTTGTCGAAGTATGTCAAGAATTCCGGGGATGACTGCGGGTCTTTCAAAAGCTGCTTGGCCTCTTCAGTAACCGCCGGATCGTTATCCAGGTTGTTCTCAGTGGCCACTTTAGGCTTCGGAAGCATTGCGTAGAACCAGAACTTCCTGACTTTCTCCCAGATTTCCTGCTCTTTCTCTTCACTTATCATTTTTTTTATGAAAAAAAAAATTTGAAAAAAAGAGGATTATTTCTTCCTCTTTATCTTGTACTTCGTTGCTACGTAGTGGTGTATCTTCTGCAGCCAGCAGGCTAATGAGTACTTTATAGGGTCGTCGTGGCCTGATATTTCTTGTAAGCCGTGGACTTCTACTTTGTTGACGAAGTCTTCTGCTGGCATCTCGCCTTTCTCTACTTTCTCGAAGGCGTTGACTATAGCTCCGTAGTTCTCGAATATGCCGTCTTTGGCTATGGCCCTTTTGAACCCTTCTTCTGATGTCTTCATTATCAGTCCTATAAGGCCGAGCCTGTCGTTGACTATTCCTGGGCTTATCGCTTGTGCCGTCGCTGTCGGCTCTAGCTTATGGAATGTGGTGTAAGGGACTATTGTCTTGACTGTTTCTGTCGTGACCTTGTCCTCCCCTAGGAACCATGCTAGTGCTCTGCAGTAATCGTAAGTCGCTAATACGCTTCTTACTGACAGTTCGTTCTTCGTGAGCCTACAGGCCATAGTGTCCATGTAGTATTTGCATTCTGCCGGTGACTTGCAAAGCGCGTCTGGCTGCTTGTATTCGCAGCTTCCTTTGTTCATGAACGCTATTGCGCTTGGGTTGAACTCTTGAGACGATCCCCTCATGCAGAAGTTTATCTGTGACATTAGGTAGTGGATGTAGTTCCTGGCTTCTTTCTCGAATGGTATCGCGGCTATTTCTTTTCTTATCTTTTCCAGGTCTTCTTTTGAGAGCTTAAGCTCTGCTGCCAGGTCTAAGGCTTTGGTTAGTTCTCCTCTGTCGGCAATCTGCCATTGTGTCAGCTGGTCAGGTATCGGCACTTTGACTGCTGCTCCGAACCTGTCGACGAATGGCGGTGTCATGACGAAGTTTCCTGCGTCTTGGTAGTTGGCTGTCGCGAATATCGGCCCTTCTGTCATGTGGAATATGTAGTCCATGTATTTGACTATCCCCCTGTCTACTGCGTGGTATAGCATGTCTGACTTGTCCGCTGGCAGCCTGTTGACTTCGTCTATTATGTGGACTGGGCAGGTGCAGAAGTTTCTCCATCTGACTTCTTCCTCTCCGTCTTTGACTAGTTTTCCTGTGTGAAGCCTTGCTATCATTTTCTCTTCTGTCTGTTCAGGGTTTCCGTGGATTTCTGAGTTGAGAATATCTTCTATCGGGACGTTGTGTATGAAGTGCCCTACGTATTCCGCTACTGTTGTTTTTCCTGTCCCAGGAGCTCCTCTGTAGAGCAATGAGCCTCTTTTCATCAATGAGGTTAATGTTGTGAATAGAAGTACTGGTTCGTAGCATTTCTTCTCAGGCATTTTCATCGTTACCTTGCTGTTGGCGTCTATAGGGACTTCTGAGTAGTCGCCTACGATGATGTAAGATGATCCCATGTAGAATCCTTTGTCTTGTATATAGCTCATGATGTTCTCTAGCTTTTCTTGGTGTTTCATGGTTTGGTTTACCCTCCAATGTTTTGCTGGATATATTATTCTTATATACAGAACCCCGTTTTTTCGTCTTAGTTTAGAATTTGGAGGGGTATATAAACCTTTTGATTAATACTTACATTATAGTAGTAACATTAAGGGTTGGTTAGTTGCTGATATCATACTTGACTAAATCTTAGACTCTTGTTGCGAGCAAGAAACGCCTAGATTCCGCAAGCCGTCCTTAAAATAATTAATTATCTCAGGCTTTTCCTTGACTGCCCTCTCGAGAGGGAAAACCCCTTTGTCTTCAAACCCTTTCGTAAGTATAAGCCTGGTTGCGAGAGCAGCCATGCCCCCTGTTGTTAGGGCCATTGCAGAGTTTTTGCCGTCATGCTCACCATAAATGTCTGATGAATACTTAGTATTGCCATCGTCTGCTTCGACCCTCATTACCAATACGTCCCTGTCTTCAGGACTCATTTTCCAACGCTTTGATAAAACATCAGCTGCGACTTTTCTCGGCGATATCTTCTTGTTAGCGCATTCGTAAAAAAAGGACTGCTCGTAGAATCCTGCGTCTTTAAGAGCGATTTCATAATCCGACTTGTTTTTTATTTTCTTAAGAAGAAATTGTGAAACATCATAGGCAGTGGCTTTGTCCTTGCCAAGTTTTATCTCCTCTTGTTTGAAGTATCCTATCTCACTTAGGAGTTTCATCTGTGAGAAATGGCCCGCGTACCTTAGAGTGAACTCTGACATGTTGCTTACGTGCTTTAGGTTGAACGGCAAGGTCCTTAGCCCGTCGGTTATCCCGCCCTCTAGTTCGCCTACCTGATGGAAGCTTATCTTCTCGACAGTTGAGAGGGCTTTCACCCTTTTAGGCTTCTTGTTCCTCACGCATAACGCTTGCCTTTGATATTCTTCTATAAGTCCGGCTATCGACCATGGCGCGAAGAACCCTCTTTCTTTATTCTTAGGGATTCCGCCTACGTATATCGAAGCGTTCTTAGTCTTTCCTTTCAGAAGGCTGTCGAAGAAAGCGACTAGTCCGTTGCTGAATCCTGGCGCTATTCCGCAGTCGATGAAGGCTGTGACTTTTTTCTTCTTTGCCAAGCTGTCTAGTTCGGCAAGTTTTGGTTCGGTCTGCTCCCAGAATGATATGTCCACTACGTTCTTTCCAGAGACTATCACGGATTTCACAGCGTTGTACCCGAATGCTTCTGGCAGCGCAGAAACGACTATGTCAGCCCCAGTGGCAAGTTTCGTTACGTTCTCAGGTTTTGATAAGTCTGACTGAACCTTTTTTATCTTAGCATCAGTTATTCTGTCTAAGACGTTTTGGCTGTAGTCTGCAATCGTAACATCATGCTCAGTAGCAAGATTAGGAGCTATGTAAGCGCCCATGTTGCCTGCTCCGAGGATTATTATCTTAGCCACATTTCCAGATTTCAGAATAAGGGTTTAATAAAACTTTTGCCATAAGTAATCCGAAAGGTTTTCGCTATTCCCTAAGGAAGGCTTAAAAAGAATGACTCATTATTTATGACCGTGAAAACAGTACTTGATGGAGAAAAAGTGTATTTGAGGAAACTGAAGTATTCTGACGCTAAAGACATTTACGAGAATGTTAAACATAAAGAAGTTGTGAAATGGACATTGAACATACCTCATCCTTATCCGAAAAACGGCGCTATCAAGTTCATAAGGCATAAGCACTCTGCGAGAAGGAAGAAAGAAAGCTACGCGTTTGGGATAGTGCCAAAAGACTATGGTAAGGTTGTTGGCGTAATCGACTTGTTTAAGATAGACTGGAAGAACAAGAATGCTGAGCTAGGATACTGGTTGGGAAAAAAGTATTGGGGTAAAGGTTTGATGACAGAATCTGTAAAGCTAATGCTTGGTTTTGCATTCGAAGACTTAAATCTTCATAAGGTTAAGGCGGACTTGTTTGAGAACAACCATGGATCTAAAAAGGTCTTAGAAAAGTCCGGATTCAATCTTGAAGGGAAAATTAAAGAAGGAAGATTCAGGTATGGTAAATGGCAAAATGAGTTAGTTTATGGGGTATTATCTAAAGACTACCTCGCTAAGAAGAATTAGTCCTTTGGTTTTTCTGAAGTGTCTGGCTTCTTGCTTCCGCTGTAACCTGTATCCGCCCAGCCGACTCCGCCTTCTCCAAGATTGAAGCTTGTCTTGCTGATGATTTTTTCCAATGGGCTTTCGCATTTAGGGCATTTGTCTAAGGGGTCATCGTTGATTTTTTGCATTATCTCAAAGCCTTCTTTG
>VGLX01000011.1 GCA_016866645.1 Candidatus Woesearchaeota archaeon
TGCACACCCCAATAGGGATAGCGCACCTTGAGGATATTACCAACGCTATCAACCTGTTAGAGCTGTTGTTGAGGAATCCTCCGCTGCAGTGCCTTCGCTAATATTTTTTTAAGAACTTTTCAAGCCTGTCCATAGCTTGTTCTATGAGGTGGTAGTTAGTAGCGTAGCTGAACCTTAGGTACCCTTGGCCTTCTCTTCCGAACTCTGTCCCTGGCAGCGCTGCGACCTTGCCTTTTGTCAGTAAGTCGTTGGCGAACTTCTCGCTGTCGTTGGAATACTGCTTGATGTTAGGGAACGCGTAGAAAGCACCGTAAGGCTTTGCAACAGGCAGGCCTATCTCTCCGAGGCGCTTAAGTATCAAGGCCCTTCTTCTCGCGTACTCTTTTACCATCGCGTCAGTGTATTTCGGGCTCAGCTTCAAAGCCTCTGCGCCTACCAGTTGTGATATCGTAGGGGCTGATATTGTGCTGTAGATATGTGTCTGGGTCATTGCCTTTATCAGTTCTTCAGGGCCGACAGCATATCCCAGCCTGAAGCCGCACATCGCGTAAGTTTTCGAGAAGCTATGCAGAGTAACAACATACTTCTCCATTCCGTTCAGGCTGCCGATAGAGCAGTGCTTCTTGCCATCATAGACTATTTTTTCGTAAGCCTCGTCTGAGAATATGTAGATGTTATGCTCCCTAGCGATATCAGCTAATTCTTCCAAGACTTTCTTGCTTATCACGTTGCCTGTAGGGTTGGCCGGGCTGTTTATCAGCAAGACTTTAGTTTTCTTCTTGTCAATTACTTTCTTGACCTCGTCAGGGTTTATCTCAAAGCCTTCCTCTTCTTCCAAAGGCACGAAGACAGGATTGGCGTCGAATATCTCGAATGTAGGAAGGAAACCCATAAAGCTGGGGTTAGGGAGTATTATCTGCTCTGACACGTCTAGCGTGCAGGCAGTGGCTAGCAGCAAGGCTTCTTGGCTTCCGCAGGTGACTATGATGTTCTCCGGGAGCGCTTTTATCTTGTTATCACGTTTCAGCTTCTTGATTATCTCCTCTTTAAGCGCGGCTCTACCTCCTGGCGGTGAGTAGTGGTTGCACTTGTCAGCGTACTTCTTAACAAACTCGATTATAGGCTTGGGCGCTTGGAAGTCAGGCTCTCCAGGCCCTAGAGAAATAACTGTCTTGTCTTCTACTGCTATTTTTAGAAGCTTGCCTATCACTGCGTCAGGAAGTTCTGTCTCTCTTTCTGAGATGTCAACCATCTTTTTTCTATGCCTTACTTACTCTTTTTTTGTTTATATAACTTTCTCAAAACTGTTAGAATACTTGGTTGAGGTAGAGCTCTTCTATCAGGTCCTTATGCTCAGAGTAAGTCTTAGTCAAGACCCTTTTGGCTTCTTCTTTGCTTAGCTTCTTCCCGAACTTCTGGTTGTCTCTAGTATTGATAGCGTCGTAAAAATCGACTATCGCAAGCATCTTCGCATGGAGGTCTAAGTTTATCATGGTGTCTTTAGAGAAATGCACTTTTGGTTTGTAGTTCTTCTTAGGATAGCTCATACTCTGGTATTTATGATGCCTTAACGCTACTTCTGCAGAGAAGTCATGGACACCTGACAATAACCTGTACCCATACTTCGGATGTTGCTGCATCTCTCTGATGTCTTTCTTTGTATACTTCCCTGATTTTTTCAAAACCTCAGGTCTTATCATGATTTTTCCTATGTCATGCAGTGTTCCAGCAAAGAACATAGCCTTCTTGTCAAGGTCTGCGTACTCTGCTACTCCGACGCCTAGAAGGCCTACTCTTATTGAGTGTTCGTAAGTCGCTTGGTCCTTAAGCCTAAGCATGCTCAAGTAAGTGTTTATTGATCCTTGGTTCTTCTCAGAAACTCCTAATCTGTCGTACATTTCTTCTAGCTGCTTTTCTAGGCTTTTCATACGATAAAATGGATGAATCGCCTGTTTATAAAACCTTCTTTCTCGAACATTTATACAAAAAATAATAAGAAAAAAAGAGTTAGCTAATAATCTTCCAATGTTGAAGTGTCGCCTATAGGCAGGCCTAACTCTTGGGCTTTTAGCAGCCTCCTCATTATCTTGCCGCTTCTCGTCTTAGGAAGGTTCTTCTTGAACTCTATCTCACGAGGCACTGCGTGCGCTGCAAGTTTCGTCTTGACGAAGTCTTGTATCTCTTTTTTGAGCGCATCTGACTCTTGGAATCCTGCTTTAAGTGTTACGAACGCTTTGATTATCTCTCCTCTGACCGGGTCTGGCTTTCCTATGACTCCTGCTTCTGCTACTGCAGGGTGTGAGACTAGCGTGCTCTCGACTTCGAACGGCCCTACCCTTTCCCCTGCTGTTTTTATAACGTCGTCTGCTCTTCCTATGAACCATACGTAGCCGTCCTTGTCCATCTTTGCCCTGTCGCCAGCGAGGTACCAGCCGTTCTTGAAATAGGAATTATATTTTTCTTCATTATTCCATATCTGCCTCATCATTGAAGGCCATCCTGGCTTTGCGGCGAGGTTACCTTCTTGCATCGGTTTCATAGGCTTGCCAGTGTCATCTATTATCCCTACTTTGATTCCTGGCATAGGTCGGCCCATTGATCCGGGCTTTATGTCCATGCAGCGGTAATTAGAAACCATCATGGCTCCGGTCTCGGTCTGCCACCAGTTGTCGTGGAATAGTATGTTAAGCTCTTTCAGGCCCCATCTTACCGCTTCGGGGTTTAATGGTTCTCCGACGCTGCAAGCATGCCTGACGTTGCTAAGGTCGTACTTCTTTGCTATTGAAGGGTCTGCTCCCATGAGCATCCTTATTGCTGTCGGAGCTGTGTACCATATAGTCACTTTATGCTTTTGCAATAGTGAGTACCATTTATCAGGGTCGAACCTTCCGGAGTACACGTAAGAAGTCGTAGCGTTAGACCATATTCCTAATATGGTGTATGAGATCCCTGTCACCCATCCCGGGTCTGCCGTGCACCAATACATGTCCTCGTCGTGGATGTCCAACACCCATTTGGCAGTCATATGCTGCTGCACTATAGCCTTGTGCGCATGCATGACGCCTTTAGGCTTTCCCGTCGTTCCAGAGGTGTAGAGCATAAACGCGCAGTCTTCTGCTTGGGTTTTTACGCAATCAAACTTGTCAGACGCGGCGCTCATCAGCTTGTTGTAGTCCACTTCGTAGTCTTTCATATCCTGTCCTGCTTCTAGGATTATCATTTTTTCTAGCGCAGGAAGCTCTGGTTTTACTTTTTCGACTCTGTCTTTTAGGCTTTGCTCAGTTATGACTATTTTTGCACCGCTGTCAAGGAGCCTGTCTTTCAAAGCATCAGGCCCGAAAGCGCAGAAAAGCGTCCCTGCAATCGCGCCTAGCTTCAAAATTCCAAGGAAGCTTACGTACAAAGCAGGCACCCTGGTCAGGAATATGAAGACCCGGTCGCCTTTCTTAACACCTAAGCCTTGCAGTACATTAGCAAACTTGTTTGAGAGGTCATCAAGTTCAGCGAATGTGAAGTGTTTCGTTTCTGTATCACTTTCCCATAACAGCGCAACTTTGTGTCGTTTGCTGCTTAATGCATGCCTAGTTACTGCGTTGTAAGCCGCGTTTATGCTGTCTTTGCCGAACCATTCGACTTCTTTCTCAGCTGTCTTCCAATTAAACTTTTTGTATTCTTTTTCGTAAGATTCAAGGTTTGGCTTCGGGCTTACTAAGTCTTTTTTATTTTTCTTTATAGTTTCAACTTTCATGTTAAACTCCTCCTTAGATGAAGAATGGCAGGAACACTAATGCTGAAGTTATCAATATCTTAATGAGTATGTCCAGTGATGGTCCTGCAGTGTCTTTCAACGGGTCTCCTACTGTGTCACCGACTACAGAAGCTTTATGGGCTTCTGAGCCTTTTCCGCCGAAATTCCCTTTTTCGATATATTTCTTTGCGTTGTCCCATGAGCATCCAGCGTTAGACATGAACATGGCAAGCATTATGCCTACTGTTATTGCACCTATCAGGAATCCTCCTAACGCTTCAAGGCTCCATAGGCCTATTATTATCGGAGCAACTAAGGATATTATCCCAGGTATTATCATGTCTTTCAACGCTTGGTCGGTGCTTATCTCTATGCACTTGTTGTAGTCTGGTGCTGCTTTGCCTTTGAGTATGTCCTTGTTTTTGTGGAATTGTCTTCGTATTTCTAATACCATCTTAGATGCCGCTTTTCCGACTCCATTAATGACTATTGATGAGAATATGAATGGTACTATTGATCCTATGAATATTCCTGCTATCACTGCAGGATCTCCTAGGTTTATTACTGTTATACCTGCTTTTGCTTTGATCAGTTCTAAGAAGCTTGCGAAAAGAGCTAACACTGTCAAGGCTGAAGTACCGAGCTGTAGACCTCGGCATTCTGCTGCCATGGTGTTTCCGACTTCGTCTAAAGTCTCTGTCCTTTCTCTTGCTTGCTTGCCCATCTTAGCCATTTCTGATATTCCTGCTGCGTTGTCCGCTACCGGTCCGTAAGCGTCAGCTGCTAATGACATTCCTACTATGCTTAGCATTCCTACTGCAGATATTGCTATTCCGTAAAGCCCTGCTAGATAGTAAGATATAAGCATTGCCGCGGTTATTGCGAGCATAGGAATTACTGTTGATGACATGGATATTGCTATACCTCTTATCAGGCAAGTTGCAGGCCCTGTTGTTGCTGCCTCTGCTACGGCCTGCGTTGGCCTCCTATGCGTCGAGGTCATATACTCTGTAGAGTATCCGATTACTACGCCTGATATAAGCCCGGATATTGTTGCGTAGAAAAGGTTCATGTTGTTCATGTAGAGTTTCATTATCACGAATGCGAAGATTATCATAATTGCCGCGCTTGCGAAAGTTCCTTTGTCTATGGCCATGTAAAGTTTTCCGCTTTTTGTATTCACAAACAGTGTGCCTATCAAGGTGGATATTATGCCTGCTGAGGTTAGGATTATCGGAAGAACAATACCTTTCTCTCCGAAGAACACTAGGCCTAATACCATGGCTGCGATTAGGGCCTCTACGTAACTTTCGAACAAGTCTGCTCCCATGCCTGCTATGTCCCCTACGTTGTCGCCTACATTATCCGCGATAGTAGCAGGGTTTCTCGGATCATCTTCAGGTATGCCTTGCTCGACTTTTCCTACAAGGTCTGCCCCGACGTCTGCAGCCTTAGTGTAGATCCCTCCGCCTACCCTTCCGAACAAGGCTGTGAGGGAAGCTCCTAAGCCGAATCCATACAAAACCCCTAGGTCTTTATAGAAGAAGAAGTATGTAACTATTACAGACGCTAAGCCTATACCGACTGTAGCCATGCCCATGACCATCCCGCTGGTGAAAGCTGCCCTAAGCCCGTCGTTTATGCTTTTCGAGGCTGCTTGAGCGGTCCTAGCATTAGCCCTGGTGGCTGACCTCATGCCTATGTTCCCTGCAAGGGCTGAAAAGAAGGTTCCTATGACAAATGTTATCGCTACTGCTTTGCTTACGAAAAACCATAGGAAAACTGCTATTATTAAAGAGGTTATTGTCATGGACTTGTATTCTTTCTTTAGGAAGGTTAAGGAGCCTTGGTGGATGTATTCTGAAATCTCCTGCATCTTCTTAGTGCCAGGATCGAGTTTCATAATCTTCTTGTGTAAATGAAATGAGTAGATTATAGCAAAAAATCCTATCAGCAAAGACATTATTATTAAAATTATACTTAGAATATCCATATCCCAGACGTTCATTTTCTCACCTTTCTTTTAACCTTTTTTTATATCCTCAATTATGACACGCGTCGGTTTATAAATATTTAGTTTGAAATATTCGCGGGTTTTTGAAAGATTAAATATTTAAACTTTAAAGTTGTAAGAAAAGGCTATGAAAGGTTTGTTAAACCCGAAGAGCATAGCTATAATAGGTGTCAGCCGTGAGCCTACGAAAATAGGCCATGCTTTGGCTTCTAATGTAAAAAGAACGTTTAAGGGTAAGCTTTATTTCATAAACCCTTTCGCGAATAAGATACTTGGGATTAAGTGTCACAAGTCAATTGTTGACGTTCCAGGAAAAGTTGACCTTGGCATAATAGTAATTCCTGCGTCTAAGGTTCCGGCAGCAGTTAAAGACTGCGTGGATAAAGGGATAAAAAATCTAATCATAATAAGCGCGGGTTTCGGAGAGGCAGGCAATAACAAGGACGAAGAAGAAATTCTTAAGATAATAAAAGGCAAGGCCAGGGCTCTCGGACCGAACTGCTTCGGAATCGTCAACACCCATGATAACATCGATACTACATTTGCGCTAGTATCTCCTTTGAAAGGCAATGTTGCTTTCGTATCACAAGGCGGGGGCGTATTAGCCACTGTTGCGTTTTACAGCATAATGTACAATTTTGGATTCTCTTATTTCGTAAGCTTAGGCAACATGTTAGACCTGGATTTTGTGGACTTCATAGAGTTCTTTGACAAGGATCCGAGGACTACTGCTATCGTAATGTATATGGAGAGGCTGAACGATGGGAGAAGGTTCATGGAAGTTGCCAAGAAATGCAAGAAGCCTATCTTCGTGATAAAAGCCGGACGGACAGACGCTGGCAAAAGGGCTACGCTGTCCCATACAGGGTCTATGGCGGGCAGCTTTGAGGTTTACGAAGCAGCATTCAAGCAATGCGGAGTCACGCTAGTCGAAACCATAAGCGAAGCGTTCGACAAGGCAAAGTATCACCAAGAGGTTAAGGGAAACAGGATAGTCATAATCAGCAATGCAGGAGCACAAGCGACGCTAAGCGCGGACTATAGCACAAAGGCAGGGTTCGAAGTAGTCAAGCTGCCTGAAGACATGAAACTTGAGAAGCTGCCTTCTGAGTGGAGCCATAACAACCCGATGGACATCGTAGGTGATGCAGACGCTGAACGTTACGGATACGTATTTGAAGAGCTTTGCAAGAGAAACGATTTCTTCGACTGTGCTTTAGTAATCGTGGGCCAGCAGAAAACGATAGACATACAGGAGACTGCCAGGAAAATAGTCAAGTTCAAGAAAAAGCTGAAAAAACCTATAGTGGTCTGTTGGATGACAAACGCTGATAACAGCCTTCTTGAGAAAGAGCGCATACCGAGCTTCTTCGACCCTTCCAGGGCGATAAAGACTTTAGTGCCCAACAGCAAAAAATAATGCTAACCTTCTGAAAACAATATTGTGCAGTATCAAACAAAAGTTTTAATAACTAAGATTAACAATGAAACAACAAAATGAGCCTGATAACAAAAGGGATTGATATAATACTGCACATCGACGTATACTTGGGGGACATTATAAAAGCGTACGGCTCTTGGACTTATGCAATACTCTTCTTGATAATATTCTGCGAGACAGGGTTAATAGTTACTCCGTTCCTGCCGGGAGACTCGTTGCTTTTCGTGACAGGAACATTTGCTGCTAAAAAATCATTGAACATATTTACCCTCCTGATACTCTTGTCAATAGCAGCTATAATCGGCGACACAGTGAACTACTGGATAGGGAACTATTTCGGGGAAAAAGTATTCCTAAAAAGCAGGCTAGTAAAACGGGAACATCTAGACAGGACTAAAGAGTTCTACAACAAATATGGTGGAAAAACTATAATCCTGGCAAGGTTCGTCCCGATAGTCCGGACTTTCGCGCCATTCGTAGCAGGCGTAGGAAAGATGGACTATTTCAAATTCATAAGCTACAACGTGATCGGAGGGATTGTATGGGTGGCTATCTTCCTCTTCGGTGGCTACTTCTTCGGGAACATCCCAATAGTAGAGGAAAACCTTACCCTGGTTATATTCTTGATAATATTCTTATCCTTCATGCCGCCTATTATAGAGTATTGGAAGGAAAAGAAGAAACTTAAGCATTAAGCGACGATAGTTTTATAAATCACGCTCAAATCCTTACTACTCGGAGGGTGTTCAAATGAAATCTCACAAAAAAGATTGTAAATGCTGTGCTGGAAAAAAGGGAGAGGATAAACCAGTACCGGCATTAGCTAAACTTAAAAAAGAAGACTGGAAGGCGCTGAATAAATATGTTGACAAGTATAAAGACTTCTTAGATAACGCAAGGACGCCAAGGCAGGTCGTAGATTACGTTGAAGAAACAGCCAAGAACCACGGATTCTCAAAAGACCAGATATTCATTAATGATAACAGGACTAACATCGCCCTAGTGGATTATAGCGATGCCTTGTTAGACAGCGGATTAAGAATACTCGGAGCCCACGTAGACTCGCCATGCCTGCACGTAAAAGTCAACCCTTTGAAGACGTGCCCTTTAGGCGTAAGGATAGACACCCAGTATTACGGCAGGATAGTCAAGTACCAATGGTTTGACCAGCTGGTAAGAGTGTTAGGCCACGTTGTCAAAGATGGTAAAGAAATACCTGTAGACCTAGAAGGGGTCATAGTGGACATAGCACCGCATATCAATGCTGGAATAATCGCAGGCAAGACTGTAAAGGACGCTTTCAGCGCAGAAGACCTGGACATACTAACCGGTTACCCTAATAAAAAAAGCCTGCTTAAACGTTTAGGGATAGAAGAGAAAGATTTCATGAGAGCAGAGCTTTACGCAGTTCCAGTAGAGAAAACGAGAGTGTTGAAAGACTTGATAGTGGGTTATGGTCATGATGACAGGGTATGCGTGTTCACGCAGCTTATGGCATTGTTAGAGTCGAAAGTCGATAGGACAAGCATAGTGTTCGGAGTTGACAAGGAAGAGATAGGAAGCACAGGATTCACAGGCGCACAAGCGGTATTCTTCGAAAGGGTACTAGACCAAGTAGTGGCCCAGAAGAAACACACATTAGTCGAAAAAGTGACAGACTCTTACGAGAGGCAGATACTCGCGCAATCCATAATGCTGTCAGCAGACGTAGACTTCGCGATGTCATACAGGAGCCAAAACCTTTTCGACCCTCAAAGCAACACAAAAGCAGGCCACGGTCTGGTAATCTCGACTTATAACGGACACGGCGGGAAATATGGAGGCAACCAAGTCACAGCCAAGCTCATGGACCAGCTGATGAACCTGTTCGAGAAGAAAGGAGCGCTATACCAAGTATCCGGGTCGCCAAGCAAGGTTGACGGCGGAGGCGGAGGGACGATAGCCAAGTACTTCGCTCAGAGGGGAGTACAGACAGTAGACGCAGGCGTGCCAGTAGAGGGCATGCACAGCAAGACAGAAGTCATCCATAAAGGAGACTTGTACCAAGCTATTAAATGCTTTAAGGCGTTTTTAGAAGAATAATTTTTTTGAAATAAGGTTATTGTATACCAAAACACAAGTTGGATTATGAAAGTACCTGACATCTTCATTCCAGAAAAGAATTTTGAAGTTGTGACGGAGAGGTTGTTGAAAGAGTCGCAGGATCCTGTGGTGGCTCCGTTGGAGTATAGTAAATTTGATGTTATTAAGGCTGATACTTATGCTCAAGGCATTGCAGAATTAAAAAAACAAGGAAGAAAACATTTTACTTTTGCTGAGAATGTTGAGGCTAGGATTGCTGATTATGAAGCCAACGGTGAAAACTCTGAGTTGTTTGGGACTTGGCTTGATTCTGTTACTGGTGTTGCTTATAAAGCAAAAAGCACAAAGTTTAAGATAGTTTTAAGGTCGGATAAATTGGGGGATATTGCAAAAGATTTTAATCAAAGTTTTATACCTATTGATTATGATGCTGAGAGTGGCGTAGAGCTCGACAGTAAGAAAGGGAAATATAGTAAGCTGTTGACGAAGGGAGAAGCTAAGAATCATGAGTTCTGGATTGCGGTAATGAATGGTGATAAGGAAAAATTGGCAGAGTATGTTGACCTTTGGTTTGGCAAAACTAAAAGAAAAGAAGGGATGGGGGTTTATTTGATGAGTAATACAAATAGTGATGAGTTGCGGGCTCTAGTCCTCGGCAGCGACTACTACGATTCCTTTGCTTTTGGCGACTACCTCGACTACGATGCCCGTTTTGCTTCGGGTGCCCAACGAAAGTAACCGCCGAAGGCAGTCGCATCCGATAACAAGTGAGTATGACTTTTTCTTTTTTCATAAGTTTTAAATAATAGACGATTTCTAAAATAAGCATGATAGACCCAAGAATAATCAAACTGGCCAACATACTGGTCAACTATTCAGTGTCGGTAAAAAAAGGTGACATCTTAGTGATAAACTCTAGCTCGGATTCTGCGCCACTGGCGTTAGAATGCTACAAGTTAGCTTTGAAAAACAGGGCTTACCCCGTGGTAAATTTTTCAATGCCTGGGTTCGGATACACTTACTACAAGTATGCTAGCCTCCAGCAGCTTAAGCGCTTCCCTAAAATCGCTGAGTTCGAAGCCAAGCAATTAACCTGTGAAATAAACATAAACGCCCCGCAAAACACCAGAGAATTCTCAAACGTAGACCCAAAAAAGATTGCATTAAGAAGAAAGATAACCCGCCCGATATCAGAAATAATATTGAAAAAAAGGTGGGTCGGTTGCGTTTACCCTACAAATGCCATGGCCCAGGAAGCCGACATGTCACTAGAAGAATTTGAGAATTTCTTGTTCAACGCTACCAACCGTAACTGGAAGGAAGAGTCCAAAAAACAAGACAAGCTGAAAAAAGTGCTAGACAAAGGCAGCAGGGTGAGGATAGTAGCCGATGATACTGACATCAGTTTCAGCATAAAAGGCAGGGAAGCTTTAAAATGCGACGGCAAACACAACATGCCTGATGGTGAAGTATTCATAGCTCCTGTCGAAACTACGACGGATGGTTTCATAAAATACACTTACCCCACGATTTACGGCGGAAGAGAAGTAGACGGAGTAACGCTGGAATTCAAAAACGGCGCAGTAGTGAAAGCAAAAGCAGGGAAGAATGAAGGGTTCTTGAAAGCGATGCTGAAAACCGACAAAGGGGCTAAATACTTGGGAGAGTTCGGAGTAGGGGTAAACTACAACATTAACAAGTTCATAAAAAGCATACTTTTCGACGAGAAAATAGGCGGGACAATCCACTTGGCTTTAGGCATGGCATACAAGCGTGGCGGAGGAAAGAACGAGTCCGCCCTGCACTGGGACATGATCAAAGATTTGAAGCAAGGTGGAACAATCTACGTAGACCATAAGATAATCCAGAAAAACGGCAAGTTTAGGCTATGAAGCGTTTTGTTCTTAAGAACGGAATGGTGGTGCTCATAAAGCAGAGGCCTACTAATTCAGTAGCTATAGAACTGACTGTTAAAGTAGGATCGAACTATGAGCATGATAAGATCCGCGGCCTGTCACATTTCTTGGAGCACATGCTTTTTGAAGGGACTAATAACAGGAGTGCGAGGCAGATAGCCAACGAGATAGAAAGCATCGGCGGAGAGATAAACGCATTCACAGATAATGAAAGGACGTCTTACTATGTTGTGGTCTTGCATAAATACTTCGACCGGGCCTTAGATGTTATATCTGATATAATACAAAACCCTGTATTCGATGAGAAGATAATAGACAAGGAAAGAAAAGTTGTACTTGATGAGATAAACCTAACCACTGACGACCCGAAGATCCATCAATGGGTACTGTTCCAAAAACTGCTTTACAAAAAACACAACTGCAGATACCCTGTGTATGGCACTGTAGACGCTGTTTCCGGACTTAAGAGAAAAGACTTTCTCGAATTCTACTCAAAATACTACGTGCCTAACAACATGATACTTAGTATAGTTGGGAATATTGATGAAAGGGTCTTGCCTAAAATAGAGAAAGCTTTCATGCTTATACCCAAGCCGGTGCGTAAAAGGAAAATGATTATAGAGCCTAAGCAAGTTAAGTCATTAAGCCTGGTTGAAAAGAGGAAGCTCATGCACTCTTATATCGTTTTAGGATACAAGTCTGTGCCTAGAAGTCATCCTGACAGTTTCGTATTCGATGTCATACGCTCAGTACTAGGCAGAGGCCAGTCTTCTAAGCTCTTCCAAGAGATAAGGACGAAACGAGGGTTGGCATACAGCGTAGGCGCGCATTACGAAGCAAACGTTGACTACGGATGGATCGCAATTTACGTCGGCACTGATAAGAAGAACCTGCCTAAGATCCGTAAGATAGTGCTAGAAGAAGTGCAGCATCTTAAGAAGTTGTCACAAGAGGACTTAGAAGACGCTATAAACTTCTTGGAAGGTGACTACTTGCTGTCTAATGAGGATAATCATACGATGGCTGACACGATGAGCGTGTGGGACATAATGGGCAACCTGGACATGGTTGACGAATATGTTAAGAACGTGAAAGAAGTCAGCCAAGCAGACGTGAAGAGGGTTGTCAACAAGTATTTTAAACACCCCGTTTTTATAGTAATAAAGCAGATTTGAGAGTGGAAAAAATGGGCAACGTCGGGGGACAAGCTGTTATCGAGGGTGTTATGATGCGTTCTGATAAAAAAATGGCTATCGCTGTCAGAAACCCTAAGGGTAAGATAGTTGTGAAAGTCAAAAAACTCGATCTTTTAAGCGCCCGTATGAAAAAATGGATATTCATAAGAGGAGTCATTAACTTAGTGGAGATGCTGATTCATGGGGTAAAGTCTTTGAACTACTCTGTAGAGGTAGCTACAGGAGAAAAACCTAAAAAGAAGAACACAACTGACTGGTTCACTTTGTTTATAGTAATATTCTTTTCAGCAATAGTGGGCTTAGCGTTTTTCAAATTATTGCCATTATGGATAGCTAAGGTCATAAACCCGGAGTCAAATCTACTGTTCAATCTTATCGACGGCAGCGTCAAGCTTTTGCTGTTCGTAGCTTACGTTTACGTAATCTCTTTATGGAAAGACATGAGGAGGGTTTTCAGCTATCATGGCGCAGAGCACAAAGCAGTCCATTGCTATGAGTCCAAGAAGAAGCTAACCGTCCAGAACGCTAAGAAATTCTCGACTGTGCATTGCAGGTGCGGAACAAACTTCATAGCAATAGTGATAATGATAAGCATAGTAGTATACGTGTTCATACCTAAGACCGTCCCTTTTATGTATAAGTTCCTGTACAGGATACTCCTGCTACCTATCATAGCAAGTATTTCTTATGAGGTGCTGAAGCTTGGCGCGAAGTACGAGAATAACTTCTTGATGAGGCTGTTCGACCAGCCAGGCCTTTGGGTGCAGCGCATAACCACAAAAGAGCCGGATGATAAGCAGCTAGAAGTGGCTTTAGTTGCTTTGAAAAAGGTTATTTAAAAATCGTCTCTTAATAACGGGTAATAAAGACATATATTTTCGATTATAATAACATTTTTAAGAAAGATAGTTAATAATTCTTAAGGATGATAATTAAGCTGTTGGGATTAATAGCGATTGGCATAGCAGTTCTGATAGCAGGTTATACTTTTTTTAGGAAGACTCCTGAGAAGTATTACCGCAAGGCTAAAGTTTGCCATAAAAAAGGGGAAGAATACTATAATCTAGGTGATCCAGAACTCGCCAAGGACTATTACGACGAAGCAGAATACTACCGCGAACAAGCAGAAGCAGCAAAAAACAGCTTATAAAAAAAGAGGAAGATAAGGCATGGAGTGGTATGAAGAGTTAGATTACGAGGAGAACCCTTTCAAAGATAACCAAGATACAGAACTTCTGGGGTATCAAGAACTCTTAGACGAAGTCATTTACAGGCTAGAATCCGGAGGGATGGTATGCGTAGAAGGCAAATCCGGAGCAGGCAAGACTGCAGTCCTCAACACGCTTTTTAAAAGATTCAAAGGCACTGGAAAACTGATATACCTAAACGGCCAGCAGCTAAGCAACGGTTTAAACATAGAAAAAGTTCTTAACAAGAAGGGAAGCATACTAAACATGGTTCTTGGCAAGAAACCGAAAAACATGGTGCTCTTACTAGACGAGGTTCAAGACTTAAGCAAGAAAAACTGCGAGAGGATAAAATACTACTACGATAACAACTACATCAAGTCGGTAGTGTTCACAAGCTCTGACTTCAAAAAAGCTAGCTTTACAGAAAGCCTGAAAGACAGGCTAAGCAAAACTCTGAAACTTAGGGACATAACAGAAGACGAAGCTGTAGATGTGGTACACTCAAGACTGGGAAGCGACGAGATAATGCCTGAAGAAGTCATACGGGAAGTTTTCAACATCTCACAGAAGAATATGAAAACATTCCTGAAAAACTGCGAGAGGCTATGCGCATTCTTAGTGGAAAATAATGGAAAAATAGTGCACAAGGAGCATATAACAAAAGTTCTGGGTCAAGAAACAAGCGCTAAAGCCATGCCAAAACCTGATTTGAAAGCTCCTGAACCGCCAACGCCTAAACGGGTGTCCGTTAAAGGCGTTGAGCTTAAAGAGAAGCTGAAAAAGCTAGATCTAGAAAAACAAAAACCTGCAGCGAAGCAAGAGCATAAGCCTGTAGTTGAAAGCGAGCCAGTCACTATCACGATAGTAGACGATTTCAGACCTGTTAAAAAAGAGGAAAAAATGGAAGCAAA
>VGLX01000012.1 GCA_016866645.1 Candidatus Woesearchaeota archaeon
GCAGTTTTGCGGGCGTTCTGCTATGAACCTGAATTCCGGGTCGTTATTAGACACGTGAACATTGCTGGAAGATTCGGTGAGCTGTTCGTTCGCCCGTATCGTAAGAACGTAATAAGGCTTGTATGAGTAGAATAAGTCGTAGTGGTATTTGTTGTTCTGGTAGTAAGCATCCTCAAACTCTAATCGTAAGTTAGCGAAGCCTGTGGCGTTCAGAGAACCTTCAACTATTCCGTAATACTCGTCACTAATCCCGAAAATTATCTCCGGCCGCTTATAATAATGTTTAGCTTGTAAGCTGTCCGTAAGTGTGAGCTTGTCTTCTTTGTACTCAGTCGTGTAATAATCGCATGATTTGCAGTATTGTTCGCAAACCGTCCTGCACCTCTTATAGCAAGTCCTTTTGCCTTTCTTGTAAGTGCATTCGTAAGTGCAGTCCTGGCTCGACCTGCAGCAATAATCCCGCCAAGCGTAACGGTCAATCTTAGTCTTCTGCTCAACATCTAAGACCGCTCTGAAACTAGCGTCCTTGCTGGTCGTGAAAGCAGTTATTTCTGTATTACCGATTAGATTATCGTTTAGGTATACGCTTAGTTTAGAACTCTTAGAAACCAGCTCGTAATCTGTCCTGCAATCGCTGCCCATCTTTCCGCTAGGGATCTCAACGTCGTAATCGTATTTTGTGAGTAGCTCTCCTGAGTCAGAACAATAAAGCTCATCCGCTTCTAGTACGGAAGGCATCACTGCCAATATCTTCACCCATGCGCCCTTGATATAACCCTTATCAGTCGTTAAGACTCCTTCAGGCGGCTCAACCACTTCCAGATTAGTATTCCAATAATCAACGAAACCATGGTCAGGCGTATCCCTCCCGGAGTACAACACATCCATTATCAACATGTCCTTCTCCTCCTCAGACAATCCTAACAGGCTTATCTCTTCGCAAAAAATCTTATTCAACCCGTCTAACACGTCACAGTCGAATGCGTATGCTGCTGGCATGAAAAGGAAGAAAAAGAAAAAAACAGCCGGCCTCATACTAAAAAGTTTACGATGTACGGTGTCGCCCAAATGATGAAAAGCCCCATCACCACATAGCCTGCCGTGTTCTTTGCAGAATCCCTCTTCCTCGGGTCACTGCCGCTAGTCATGTACCCGATCGCTGCGAACAACAACGCAATCGCTGCTATCGCGCTAGCCGAGTACTTCACCAAGTTGTAGATTTTCATCACAGGCGTCAAAATCTCATCAAACGCGGACTTCTCCTCACCAGTCAACTCATCATTCAAATCAACAGCCCAGACGCTCGGCACCAACGTACCCAACAAGCACGCCAGGCAGAACAACGCACCCCACACGCACGCTCTCATGCCACTACCTCCCCCACAGGCCTTCTCAACCACCTGAAGAACCTCTCAGACCTATCCCTGCCCTTCCTGTCAGCCTTGTACTTCTCATCCATCAAAGCCTTGCAAGACTCGCACTCCTCACCCTCACAAAGCCCTAACTCCTTGCTGCAAATAATACAAGATCCCATTGCGCAACAACCCCCCACAAGTTAGTCGCGCGGCGCCACACGCTAAACATACTATACGCAGTCATCCTTTATAAACTTTGTATCCCCAAACGTCCTACAAAGGGCGCTCCGGGATAGAACTAGGGTTTTAATCCCTACCGCCGGAACTAGGGACAGAGTAGATTCCCCGACACGAAAACGCCTCAGGAAGACGTAAAACTGACGTTTTTGGCTTCTTGTTCTTGTGGCAGTATTTTAGTAGGCGTGTTTTTCAAGCAGCCAGTTTATCAGCGGTGTGTAAGTGACTTTGATTTTGTCTTGGGATTTTACTCTTTTTTTGTCTTTTGTGATTAAGACTCCTTGTTTGGCTTTTAGCTCTTTTGCGCATTCTGTCAAGGCGCTTAGTTCCCTGTTTGTTGTTTTGTCGCTTTCAAGGGTGTACACGACTTGTATTATCTCGCTTATGCTGGTCCCTTGTCTTATAACAAAGTCTACTTCCTTGCCGGTTTTGTTCTTCCAGTAGGATACTTGTTTGTTGTTCTGCAATCTTCTTCTTAGTTCTAGGAATACTGCGTTTTCGAAAAGTTGGCCCATGTCTGTTTTTCCAGATATAGCATATATGAATCCTGTGTCGCCAGTATAGTCTTTTCGTGGGTACTGTGACTTATCTTTTATGTTATAGGAGAATACTGGTACGAAGAAGAATAAGAAACCTTCTTGGGAGTAATGTTCTAGGGCTAATAATTTTTCTTTTCCTATCTTGTAGCCTAGCGTTTTGAAGAAGTTTAGGCATTTTGATGCTGAAAAGTATGTGCTTTGTGCTGCGTAATTGCTGAAAGCTTCTACGACGCTTATGTCTTCATGGGCGACCTCTGCGATGTCAAGTCCTATGATACCTTTGAAGTACGAGTTCAGTATGCTTACTTTGTCTGTTTCTCCCTGTGTAAGTACGACTTCTGGGAAACCTCCGAATCTTAAGTATTCTTTAAGCGCTTTTTCTAAAGCTCCGGTAGAAGCGGTTGTTTTTTCTGGTTTTATTCCTTTGAATGCTAAGAATTCTTTGAAAGAAAGGGGGTACATTTCAAATTGGACTATTCTTCCGCGTAATGGTTTGCTGGGTTGGGTGAGTCCTTTTCGTGAAGAGCTGATTATCATCCTGAGCTTTCCTTTTGTAAGCTCATGCGTCCTTGCAAGCCAGTCTTCCCATCCTTTGATGCTTGTTATCTCGTCAAGGAGTAGGAATCCTTCGTCTCCGAACCATTTTATCACTTCGTCTAAGACTTCTGGTTTGTATTTTATCCTGCTGTCTTCAAGGTTTATGTAAGCCACTTTTCCTCCTTCTTTACTAAGCTTTTGGGCTATAAGCATGAGCAGGCTTGACTTTCCAGCCCGCCTTATCCCGGTGACAGCAGAAACTTTTAGCTTTGAGTTGCTGATCAGCGAGGATATGTTTACGTCTCTCTCGATAAGCTGCCTTTTCAAGGCGTACACGTTCCATTCTTCGAACACATCTTGCGTTGCCATATACTGTCTTACACTAGAACAATATTTAAGCTTTTCTGTTCTGTACCAGAACGATTTAAATTGAGATTTGTGCTGCGATTATCTCATTTTCTGCTCTTGAGAGACACTCCTTCTTCATCGATGCGGAACATATCTTTTTCTGAATCTAAAGATATCTTAACATTTAAAGGGAGGGTTATCATAGGATCTGTATGGCCAATGTTAACATTAAACAAGACTGGGAATTCATAATCTTTAGTATGATGGACAACTATCTGTTTAAATTTTTCTCTCTCTTCTTCTGTATAACCAAACCCCTTACCGATTATCAAACCTTTTATTTTATCAAACACGCCCGCATTTCTTAAGTCCATTATTTGAGTATCCACATAAGCTAAGGGTTCTCCCTTAGCAAAGCTTTGTCCTTCAGGAGTTTCTATAAAAAGTATTTTATCTTTATAATCAACATCGTATTCAGTCCCTTTAAGTTGGAGTAAGGAATATAAACATCCCCCGATTATTTTACCTGTTACCTTCCCCCTTTGGAGCCATATAAACCCTTCTTTATTAGAAACTAACCTCCTTGGTCTTTCAAGATCTTTTTTTTGACCCCAGTCTAAAAATTCATCAGTCCATGTTTCTGATGCTGCTATTTTTCCTATATTCCCCCCAAATAAAGCTTTTAAGAAGTATTGAGTTGTATAAGGCAATGGTTTAGGATATTCTCCGAATTGAGTCATCAAGCAAGGGCCATAAAATGTTACTAACTTTACTTTTTTTAGAAAAGCTAAGTGCAATAAGGTAATATCTGAGTATCCACAGAATATTTTCGGATTTTTTTTAATAAGATTGTAGTCGATTTTGTCGAGTATAGAGTTTGCTGATAGGCCACCAATATTACATACTATTGCTTTCACAATCTTATCTTTAAAAGCATCATGCAAATCTTTTATTCTTTCTTGTTCAGTACCTGATTTTCCATCTTTAAAATTTCTTATTGTAGGATATTCCTTCACTTTAAAACCAAGATCTATTAATGCTTTTATTCCATTATCCACCCTATGCGGAAACAGTCCCCCAAGACCTCCCGAAGGAGCTATAATCGCAATCGTGTCCCCTTTGGATAGTTTTTTTGGTTTTATCATTTGAAATTTTACTACTCCCGTATTTTTAAATATTATTGACCATTACTTTTTTTGATGTAAAAAGTTCAGGGTCTACAGGTTCAGGTTCTTTCCTTAGTATAAGGATAGTATAACCCATATGCGCTAAATTTTTTCTAAACAGTTGCATATACTGGAAATACTTTTTATCTAACATATCTCTTGCTTCTGGTTTAAGACACTTTAAATGCTCCCTGCCCAGGATTGTATCAACAAATTCGTTCACTTTTTCAGGACTTATATTATCAAAGCAGTAGTCTTCTTGAAAGTAAATCTGAAAAGGCTCCACATTAAAGAATTCAACCCAATATTCCTTATATAACGGCTTTATTGCTACTCGTATAGCCTTAGAAACCTCTTTTATTAACTTAGCCGAGGGTTTTTGAACATAATACATTGGTACTGCAACTAAAAAACCCCCTGTTTTCAAAACCCTTGAATACTCTTCTAGTGCCTTCTCTCTGTCGGCTATTAAAGATGTTACGTTTCCACAAAACACAACATCAAAACTTCCATCAGGGTAAGATAGATTTGTAGCATCCTCTTTTTCGAATATAGTTTTTTTCTGTGTACCATATTTTATAGCTCTTACCTTTGCTTCTTCTAAACTTTGAGGATTTATATCTATACCTATGACAGTGGCATTTGTAAGCCTGGCTAGTTCTATTGCAGTTATACCTGTACTTGTTCCAATCTCTAACACTCTATGATTTTCCCTAAGGAATAGTTCTTGTGCAACTCTAACAATTGTCTTTTCTCCCCCTGGGGGCCTGTTCGTTTCTCTTACTAAGCCTATAAGCTCATTATAGTCCATATCATTTATTTGTTCAGGTGTAAGTTAAATTATTGTTTTATTGTTTATAAGCTTTAACTGGTTTTTTTCGAAAAGATTCCGATTCTACTAATCAACTTGGGAAGATTAATATATAAACTTTTCGTTTTGTTACTACTATCTAGAAGTTAAAGTCCCCACCGCCGGATTCGAACCGGCAACCTTTCGGGAACGGCTGACTATTTTTCATCCGAAGCCGATATGGCATTGTCTAATAGCATCTCTGGCCTACAACTAAGGTTAATTCCCTGGCTGTATACAGCCGAATGCTCTGCCATTGAGCTAGGTGGGGGGAATTAATGATTAAATACCTTTGAGCGATTTAAAAAAGTTTCGGGTAGTAATATTTTTATACAACAACATGCTTAAGTCTTGATAATGGACGTTGAGCAAGCTGTTATTGAAAGGCGAAGCGTGAGGAATTACCTTCCTGATAAGCCTGTGCCTAAGGAAATCGTAGGCAAGATTCTTGACATAGCAAGGTATGCTCCGTCATCGGGTAATCTGCAGAACTGGAAGGTTATCCTAGTCTCAGACCATGCTATGAAGGAAGAGTTAGCTAACGCTGCTTTGAAGCAGAAGTGGATAACCATGGCTCCTCTGCTGTTGGTGGTCTGTAACAGTGTCGGTGATGTTAAGAGGCTTTACAAGGAGCGGGGAGAGTTCTTGTACTCGATTCAGAACGTGTCTGCTTTTGTCCAGAACATATTGCTCACAGCCCATAGTATCGGTTTAGGGACGTGTTGGATAGGCGCTTTCGATCCAGAGGCTGTTAAGCGTGTTTTGAGGATTCCTGACGATGTCGAGCCTGAAGCGATAATATCAATAGGCTATGCTGCTGAGGAGTTTGACGCTCCATCTAGGAAGACTATTGAGCAGTTCTGTTTTTTTGATATATGGGGCTCTTCGGAGAAGGGTTTCGGGCCTTTGCCTTTGCAGGAGCACATGGGCGCTGTTGGCGAGGTAAGCAAGAAGGGTAAGAGTTTTTTTAGCAGGATTTTCAAGAAATGATTTTTTTAAGAAAGTAGTTATTCCTTATATTTCACGTGCTAGTGTGTTTATCGCGTCGTAGAACTGTTCTATGAACTGGTCTGTGTTCTTGTTTTCTCCGGGTTTGGCCTCTTCTGTTAGTATGTTCTGGGCAGCTATTTTGGTTAAGTAATCGATTGTTTTTGGGTCGTGTATCATGGCTTGGTCGCCGGATTTTGAGACTATGTTGGCTAGTTCTACTTTTGTGCCTGTTTTTTTGCCGTTGATTACGAATATGTCATAGCCTGCTGGTTCCATTTTTCCTGCTATGTCTCTTCCTGATAGGTATTCTATGCATATTGATATCAGGTTTTGGTCGTTTTGTAAGATTTGTGAGTTGTATTGGACTGCGTGTTTTATCACTGGTGGTGCTATGAAGAATTCTGGTTGCTGCTGTTCCTGTCCTTGTTCTTGCTGGTCTTCTTGTGTCTGGACTGTTTTGTAGTCTTTTTTTGCGTCTGCCGCGAATGCTGGCGTGCCTAGCCCTAGCAAGGCTCCTAGTCCGAGTGCGATTATTCCTGTTTTGAGTTTGTTTGCCATTTTCTTTTTTTTTCGGCGATTATAAAACCCTGGGAAGATGCCGAAGCACCTTCCTGGGGAAAAAAGAGGTGATACAGTATACTATGAAGCAACCCCTATATAAACCTTTCGTTTTGTAACCACTGTTAAGTAGTATCAATATTCGGTTTGTTTGGGACGGACACCCTACAACAAAACGTTTATAAAATCATGAATAAACAAAAACGTTAACAAAACAACGGCGGTAGTAGTTTAGTGGTAAAATGAGGGACTGTGGATCCCTAGTTGCGGGTTCGATTCCCGTCTACCGCCCTCTTAATCAACCAATAAAAAGGAGAGCCAAAAAATGAACGCCCAGCAAATAGAAGCAGCAATAAGAACCTCCAAAGAGAAATGCCTATTCGCAGAAGAATTCGCAGTAGGAACCTCACTAAGGTCAACACCCCTCGATAAGAAAGGAACCAAAGTGCGAAAAGAAGGCATACTCAAAATATTCTTCCTAGACGCAGCCACCCACCAAGTAATAAACGAAGTAGCAGTCACATCAATAACCGCAAAAATGCTCGGAGAGACGCTGCTGAAAAACGTAGCAGCCTTAGAAAAAGAGCTGGCAGACGACAAACCAAAAGCCGCAACCACAATAGCCAAGCCGACTTACTCAGGATAGAAACATTATTAAAACACCAAGCCTCTACAAAAACGTCTGATGAAAGCCATAATCAAAAAAGGCCCGTTTCCTGGCGCAGAACTGATAGACACACAGATACCACAGATAGGGCCAGAAGATGTTCTTGTCAAGATAAAAGTCACAAGCATATGCGGCACAGACCTGCATATATACGACTGGAACGAATGGGCCCAGAATAGGATCAAGCCACCAATAGTGTTCGGGCATGAGTTCTGCGGAGAAATAATAGAAACTGGAAAAAAAGTCAATAACCTCGTGAAAGGAGATTTCGTCTCAGCAGAAACCCACATAATCTGCGGCAAATGCTACCAGTGCAAGCACGGCCAAGGAGAGATCTGCAGCAATGTAAGAATAATAGGCGTCGACATCCCAGGATGCTTCGCAGAATACATAGCAGTACCTGCTTCCTGCCTATGGAAGAACGACAAGAAGCTCAATCCTGAATATGCTTCGGTGCAAGAGCCTTTCGGAAACTCGGTACACGCATTGTTCGCAGACGACAAGGCAATAGAAGGAAAAACAATTGCCATTTTCGGCTGCGGGCCTACAGGGCTTTTCGCGACAGCGATAGCCAAAGCATCAGGCGCTAAAGAGATAATAGTATCAGACGTCAACTCTTACCGTATGAAAATAGCCAAGAAATCAGGCGCCGATTATTCTTTTAACCCTAAAGAGGTGGATGTCGTAGCCAAGGTAAAAGATCTCACAGGAGGAGTAGGAGTGGACATAGTGCTTGAGATGTCAGGCAACGCGCAAGCATTCCAATCAGCCGTGAAATCCTGCCGAAGGGGCGGAAGAGTGACCATGTTCGGGCTTTTCAACAGAAGGATAGACGTAGATTTCAATGATGACCTGATATTCAGCGGAAGAAAGCTCGTGGGCATAACAGGAAGGAAGATATGGTCCACATGGGAGAAAACCGCAGAATTATTGAAATCCAAAAAGCTCAACATCAACCCGATAATCACGCATCGTTTCAAGCTCGAAGAATTCGAGAAAGGCATGGCCTTGATGCAGAAAGGCGAATGCGGCAAAGTAATACTCAAACCTTAAAACGGAGGAAGGATAACATGTTCGGTTCTTTAAAAAAAGTCTTAGACCCGCAGATGGAAGAGATAAGAAACGCGGGACTTTTCAAAGACGAAAGGGTAATACAGACACCCCAAGGCTCAAAGATAAAAGTCAAAGACAAGGAAGTGATAAACTTCTGCGCAAACAACTATTTAGGATTAGCTAATGACCCGAGGCTGGTGCAAGCGGCCAAAGAAGGCCTAGAAAAATTCGGATACGGACTGTCATCAGTCAGGTTCATCTGCGGCACACAGACCATCCACAAGCAGCTAGAGGAAAGCATAGCGCACTTCTTAGAAAAAGAAGACTCCATACTATACTCATCATGCTTCGACGCCAACGGCGGACTCTTCGAAACCTTGCTTACCAAGGATGATGTGATAATCAGCGACGCGCTAAACCACGCGAGCATAATAGACGGAGTAAGGCTCTGCAAAGCAGAAAGAAAAGTATTCCAGCACGCGGACATGAACGACCTGAAGAAACAGCTGGAAGAGAGCAAAGATTTCAGGATGAAGATGATAGCCACTGACGGCGTATTCAGCATGGACGGAGACCTGGCCAAGCTGCCAGAGATATGCGAACTGGCAGAAGAATATGACGCAATAGTCATGATAGACGACAGCCACTCCACAGGATTCGTAGGCGAAAAAGGAAGAGGCACAGCAGAAGAGCTGAAAGTCCTAGACAAGATAGACATAATCACCAGCACGATGGGCAAAGCCTTAGGCGGAGCATCAGGAGGATTCACAGCAAGCAAAAAAGAAGCAGTAAGCTTTCTAAGGCAAAGGTCGAGGCCTTACCTGTTCTCCAACTCCTTAGCGCCAGTTATAGTCTACACCTCGATAAAGGCTTTAGAAATACTAAGGAGCAGCGACGACCTCAGGAAGAAGCTGAGCGAAAACACGAAATACTTCAGGAAAAAGATGACAGACCTAGGATTCAGCATAACGCCATCGACACACCCGATAACCCCGGTCATGCTAGGGGACGCTAAGCTCGCCAAAGACATGGCATCCGATCTATTGAGCGAAGGAATTTACGTGATAGGCTTCAGCTACCCCGTAGTCCCGAAAGACAAAGCAAGAATAAGGGTGCAATTGTCAGCAGCACACACGAGAGAACAGCTAGACCGAGCAGTAGATGCCTTCAAGAAGATAGGGAAAAAGCACAAGGTCATATGAAGAAACTACTAACAATAAGCCTCTCAGTATTATTGCTAGACCAGCTGACTAAATACTTCTTCAAGAACAAGCTGATAAGCATCACAAGCTTCTTTAGGATAGGCTACGTCGAGAACACCGGGGCAGCTTTCGGAATACTGAAAGGCTTCAAAATATTATTCATACTGGTTGCGTTAGCGGTGATTTTCTTCATCTTCAAATACTATGATGATATCAAGAAAGAAAAGCCTGGCCTGAGGCTCGCGATAGGGCTCTTGCTGGGCGGAGTGGCAGGCAACTTAATCGACAGGGTGTTCTTAGGCTTTGTACGTGACTTCCTGGATTTCAGCTTCTGGCCGACGTTCAACGTAGCAGACGCTTGCTCCACTGTCGGTGTTGTGATACTGACTTACCATATCCTCTTTAAGAAGTAGGCTTCTTGCAGTAGATATCTATCCATTTAGTGTCTCTGCCTAAGCGGTCCTCGGAGAATTCTGAGCTCACAATCGCAAAGCCTGCTTGTGCTAGTAAATCTTCAAGCTCTGGAACAGTGTAGCAGAAGAATTGTCTCGGCTCGTTGTTGTAGGGCTCGTCTCTTTTTATCTCGCTGCCCTTGCCTTCTTTGGCAGAAACGTACAGGATGCCATTACATTTTAGCACTCTTCGGATTTCTTTTAGGAGGTTTGGTAAATCTTTTTTGTCTTCGTGGATTATCGAAGCAGAAGCCCATACGCCGTCAAAAGTTTTGTCTTTGAAGCCCATCTTCATCATGTCCATCTTTTTGAAAGTTACGCCTTTCACTTTTTTCTTGGCTTCAGCGATCATTTTGCTCGAGCAGTCTATCGCGGTAACTTTAAGACCGTATTCTTTGAAGTACTGCGAGTCGCGTCCAGGGCCGCATCCAGCGTCGAGAACTTTAGACTTTTTCGGCAGCATCGATATGAACTTGTCAAGATGGTACTGGGAGATCTTTTCAAACGTCGCGTTAAAATAAGGCTTGGCTATCTTGTCATAAGTCTTAGCAACAAGTTGTAAACTTTCCCTTAGCATCTTTTTTTTGAGCCGTCTTTGTATAAAAAACTTTTTATCAAAAAATTTTAAAAAAGCAAAAGGTTTTTAAACAGCGTTTGTGCTTTATGAAAATAAGAACAATGGACGGGGCAGCTCTCGAAAGGAAAACAAAAAAATCTTTTTCTAAAGTCAAGGAAGAGATGCACAGCATCCAGTTAGAGATATCTAAGCTCCAAAAAAGGTTCGACAAGCTAGTCGCGGGAAAAGTCGAGCTCGACCTTTCGAAAACCAACGGCCTCTCCCACAGGCCTAGGAAAATATTTTTCACATGCGGAGTAGGGAAAGCTAAAGAGAAGCTGCAGTCGTTTGAGCATGCGTTGAGAAACGCAGGCATAGCCCATTTCAACTTGGTCAGGGTTTCTTCAATACTCCCCCCTAATTGCCAGTTCACCCAGAAAAGCCAAGCTCTAGAAGACCTCAAGCCTGGGCAGATAGTTTTTTGCGTCATGGCAGACATAAGCACTGACGAGCCTAACAGGCTGATAGCATCTTCGATAGGGTTGGCAGTGCCTGCGCAGAAAGACCATTATGGTTATATCAGCGAGCATCACACTTTTGGGATGACTGAGAAGAAAGCAGGCGACTATTCAGAAGACTTGGCTGCTACAATGCTTGCGTCAACACTAGGTGTGCAGTTCGACCCGTACAGGGCTTACGACGAGAGAAAAGAGCAGTACAAGATGAGCGGCAAGATCGTCAAGACGAGAAGCATAACCAAAACTGCTTTAGGCGACAAGAATGGCTTATGGACTACTGTTGTGGCTGCTGCCGTGTTCGTCCCTTAACTCTAAAGCTTTAAATATTAGGAATATCCATAAGTGAGTATATATTTAGAGGTGTGACATTTTGAAAAAAGAAACGTTTTTAGCTATTATGGCATTTTTGCTGACACTAAGCTCTTTATCAGTGTCTGCACAATGCACTGTCACGAACTATTACGACCATTTAGGATGCTACAACACTTATTCTTACTGGTATGACAACTGCGGCAATCCGACATACGTCAACCAGTACTGCACCAGCAGCCAGGAATGCAGTGAAGGCCAGTGCAAGAACCTTTGCGGCAACGGAGTCTGCAACACTAACAAGAATGAGAACTGCAACAACTGCTACTCTGATTGCAAATGCGCGGATTACGAGCAATGCAACTGGGGCAAATGCGAGACTTACTGCGGGAACGGAAGATGTGACGGTAGCGAGAACTGCTGGAGATGCAACACAGACTGCCAATGCTCAAGCAGTACAAGGTGCGATTATCCTGGGAAATGTGTGACCTACTGCGGCAACGGCAAATGCGACAGCGACGAGAACTGCCAGTCATGCTACGACTGCACTTGTGACAAGAATCAAGAGTGCAGGCCTAATTCTAATAAAGCCAACAGCATGGGCTGCGTAGACCTTTGCGGCAACGGCGTGTTAGATTATAATGAGAACTGCCAGACATGCCCTGAAGACTCACCATGCTCTGTAGGCACTTATTGCTACAACACCGTATGTGTGCAATGCTTCAAGGACAGCCATTGCGAGTCTAGGGAAGTCCCTACTGGCGAATTCATATGCTCTTCTGATTCGAGAAGCACTTTAGAGAAAGTTACGAAAACGCAAGGCATCTGCCAAAATAATATATGCAGCGGCGAGAAAGTTGATACTACCAAGCCTGGAACGCAGTGCGGTGACAAACTATGCCAAGACGGGAAGTGCGGCTGCAGCGAAGGATATGCGGCATGCTTGCCTTCCGGTAAGTGCGAAAAACAATCAGCGTTAGACGACGGCCAAAGCTGCTCTTGCTATTTCCAATGCAAGTCAAACTACTGTACCCCTGAAGGCAAATGCGTCAAAGCGATAAACGCCCCGCTAACAGTGAGCAATTCACTGATCAAAGTGGGTGAAACAACCAAAGTCACTATAAGCGCAGATAACTCATTAGAGGAGGACATACCGACTAAGATAACGCTCAACACCAACAGCGGTGTCATCATGTCAGGAGTCATCGGAGGCTCAGACTGTTCAGGGAACCAGTGCACTGGAGGCCAAGTGACAATACAATCCAAAGGCAGGACATCAATAACAGTAGACCTAACAGCACAAAGCTACGGGACACACACCCTGACAGCCACTATAACACCATTAATAGGGGGCAAGCAATATCCTAAAGAAGAAAAAGTAACTGTCACAATAATAAATCCTAAAGACGGCGTCTGCTCTGACGGTGAGACTTCCCAGAACGCTTGCTCAGACTGCGGATGCCCAAGCCCTAGCTCGATATACGAATACGTCTGCAAGTCAGACGAGAGGTGCAAGAAGAGCATCCAGTGGCATTTTTACATAATATTCCTAGGGGTGATAGTAACCATAGCATTGATAATCTACTTTACCCCAAGAGCGAAAGACTATTACATAAAATCTTCTGAAGCGAGAGAGAAGAGAAAAACCGCGATGGAACAGCAAGAGTTCTCAGACAGGAAAAAGATAGTCACCGCCTTGTACAAGCTGAAGAAAAACATAAACCTTGACAAACCGCTGCCTATAGAAGAAGTAATAGCCAAAGCCAAACTTGACAACATAAACCCTGAGATGGTACATGAAGAGTACATCCAGCTTCTTGAGAGGATGAAAAAAGTCGAGGATCTCTCAGGAGCTGAGAAGAGAGAGGCTAAGAAAGAAGTCAACGTCGAGATGCAAGTACTAAAGCATTTGGCACAGAGGTTCTGCACAGGATGCGGCTCACAATTAAGGGAAGGCAGCAAATTCTGCACGAAATGCGGAAAGCAGACTAAAAGATGAGCAAGTGTAATAAATGTGGCACAGAAGTAGAAAAAGGGGACACTTTCTGCCCTGAATGCGGGGCTAAAGTAGTAATACCCTCTGAGCCGAAGACCATAACCATTTGGAGCGTCATCAAATTCTTCTTAATAATCGGCGTGATGGCATTCATAATAAACATCTTCACTAAGACAGGCATGAACCGAGGACCAGGCATAATCCTAATGTTCATATTATTACTGTTGTGGAGCGGCATACTTAATTGGTTCTTAAGAAAACTGTTCAATATGCAGATATCAACAGGCGTTAAGATAGTCGCAACTATTGTCATCTTAGCTTTGGTGTTCGCAAGCTCCGCGACTAACAGGAGCTCGCTCCCGACGCAGCCTTACTACTACAAAGAGGGTAAGAGAGCTTTAGACCAGAATGAGCTTTACAGCTTTGTACAAAACCTGAACGAGATTTTAGCTAACAGAGATTATAAAACCTTGAAAAACCTGGTGGATGAAGGAAGGATTCCTGAGCACGTTTACGAGAACCTGGCTAAGATAATGGATTCAGGAGACGTTGTAAGCGTCAAGCTTGATCCAAAAGCCCAAAGAGTGATGGAAGGTATGTCTGAAGTGGACATAGCAGTGTACATATATAATAATAAAGGTGAGCAGAGGCGATCAGGCGTCACCATGTTTTTCGAGAACTACGGGCAAGGCTGGAGGCTAAAAGACATAAAACCCGGATTATTAGATGTCAAGGTTGACAAATCATTCATTGACTCATCACAGAGAGGGATAGAATCAACAAAAGCGATAGAACAGCCTAAAAATATAGATTATAACATACAACCAGATAAGAAGATTATAATACCTGATGAATGCGGAGACATAATGGGCAATGTCCTGCATTCGGTAACAGACGAGGACCAGTGCAAGATGAAATGCCTGAACCAATGCTCCAGTATAGGCATGGAACGCGATAAAGTCGTGTTTAGT
>VGLX01000013.1 GCA_016866645.1 Candidatus Woesearchaeota archaeon
ACTAGAAACCATAATGACCATGATAACCACATGGCAACAAAACAAACTAGACACGTTCACCCAACTCAGAAACCACATATAAAAAAGCTAACCTAATACCGCTTTCGCAAAGGTTTAAATACTGTGACTCGCCTAAAAAACAACTAAGATGCGAGGCACGGATAATAAGGCTAAGTTGAAGCATGTGATAGAGGCGAAGCAGTTCTCAGAACGTAAGATGTTGCAAGAGATATTCAGCAAAGCAGACGACATGGCTGCCAAAGACGCGAAAGGTAAACTGCCTCAAAGCCTCAAAGGCAAAAGGGTAGCTAGCTTCTTCTACGAGGAGAGCACAAGGACCAGGTTCAGCTTCGAAGCCGCGATACTGGCTCTAGGCGGTAAGGTGGTAAGCACGGAGAAGGCTTCCCAGTTCTCATCAGTGGCCAAAGGCGAAACGCTTACGGACACGATAAAAATCCTGAACTGCTACGTTCACGCTATAATAATGAGGCATAACATAAAAGGATCAGCGAAGATAGCGTCAGAAACTTCTAAAGTTCCTGTGATAAATGCCGGTGATGGACAAGGAGAGCACCCTACTCAAGCATTGCTTGACATCTACACGATCCAAAAAGAGATTGGAAGGATAGATAATCTCTCAATAGCTATGATTGGTGACTTGAGGTACGGCAGGACAGTCCACTCTTTGGTATACCTTTTAGAATCCTGCAAAGGGGTGAAGATATACTTCGTAAGCCCCAAGAGCCTGAGGATGCCTGAAGAATACCTGAAAGGTCTGAAAGACGCAGGGATACAGTTTGAAGAGACTGAAGACCTGAATAAAGTCTTAGACAAGGTAGACATCCTTTACGTTACGAGGATACAGAAAGAAAGGTTCGAAAACCCGGAAGAATACGAAAAAGTCAAAGGCTACTACACTGTTAACAAAGAAACCCTCAAAAAAATAAAAAAAGACGCCATCATAATGCACCCCCTGCCGAGAGTCACAGAGATAGACCCGGAAATAGACGATGACCCTCGGGCAGCGTATTTCAGGCAGGCGCGAAACGGTCTTTATATAAGGATGGCATTGTTAGATATTATACTAGGATGAAAAGGCCTTTTAATTGTATAGACATGCACGTTCACCTGAGAGACGATATTCTAAGACATACTACCATAGCTAAGCAGTCAGGCATCGACGTGGTAGTTTACATGGCTAATACTAAGCCTGCCATGGACACGAGAGAAAAAATATTCAAGTCCTGGGATGAAAAAAGAAGCTGTTACGCTTTTCCTGTGGGCGCGATAACCAAAGGCCTGAAAGGCAAGAAGCTGGTAGACGTCGAAAGCCTGAAGGATTACGTAGTAGGCTTCAGCGATGACGGCAAGTGCGTGAAAGATTTAGGAATAATGAAAGGCCTACTTCAAAATGATGTTTTAGTCTTAGCGCATTGCGAGCCGGAGACAGAATACGTAGAGAAATACGCCAAACTGCTTCCAAACTCTAAAGGAAGATTGCATATACAGCATGTCAGCAGGAAAGAGACAGTAAGCCTGATAAGGGACTTGAAGAGAGACGGCTTGAAAATAACATGCGAGACATGCCCACACTATTTTACCTATACGAAACACGACTTAGAAACGAAAGTCAATCCGCCATTAGGAGAACTTGGAGACTTAGAAGCGATTAAGGAAGGATTAGCTGACAGCACGATAGATGTCATAGCATCTGATTACGCGCCGAAACCAAGGAAGACAGGAATCGCAGGGTTCAGAAGCTTCCTACCGTTAAGCTACGGGCTAGTTTCTCAAGGGGTTTTGACAGAAGGCCAGCTGCTGAGCAAGGTATGCGACAACCCTGAGCGGATAATACAATTAGAAAGGTTTTTGAAGTACGAATTCTAACGCTAAAAGCTAAGATGAAAATCGTCTGCACGACATTGAAAGGGCTAGAGCCGGTAACTTCGGAAGAGCTGAAACAGCTAACCAAGTCAAAACCTGAAGTAATATCTGACGGTAGGCTCCTCTTACAGTCTAAGAACCTGAAGAGTTTGGAAAACGCTAGAACGATAAGTACTATCTATGAATACGTAGCCCATTTCAGCTTCAAGACAGAACAAGAGCTATATGATAAGGTTAAGAAGCTAAAAATCCCTGTCAAAGGAAGCTTTGTAGTAAGGTGCTGCAGAGAAGGAACTCATGATTTCAAGTCGAAAAACGTCGAAGTAAGCGTCGGGGAGATAATATTCGAGCAAGGCCACAAGGTAGACCTTGAGAAGCCAAACACCACGATATACGTCGAAGTAGTCAATGATGTTTGCATCTTGGGAATTCTTTACAAGAAAGACTTGCAAAAAAGAAGCTACAAAGTCAGGCTTAACCCTGCCTCCATCAACGCCTGCTTAGCAGCGGCTATGGTCAGACTGGCAAAGATTAAGCCCAAGCAGGTAATCGTTGATCCGTTCTGCAAGGATGGAGTGATATTAATAGAAGCTGCTTTGCTCGGCGCCAAGAAGGTCTACGGTTTTGACGAGAGCATGAACAATGTGAGGAACGCCAAGGTCAACGCCCAAGTCGCTAAAGTTAAAATCGAGGTCAGCAAGGCTGAGATTGACTGGCTAGAGACTAAGTTCAGCCAAACATCAGTAGATTGCATAGTCACAAACCCCCCTTTCCCGGCCAGGCACAGGAGCAAGGAAGACGTCGAGAAGATCACAAAAGAGTTCATGCACCAAGCAGTGTATGTATTAAAGAAGACTGGCTTGCTAGTCTTTGTCACCCAAGACTCTAGCCTGTTAGACAAGTATGCAGAGATTGAAAAATTCAAACTCATCAAAAAATTAGAAGTCGTGCTAGGGGACACTACTTTCTCTTTAAACGTGCTAAAACCTTCTTAAGAAATCCAGGCTTGTCCCCTTTCAAGTGCTTGCAGTCCTCTAGTATGTCTGTGATGTTCTTGCTCAGCCCTAAAGATGGCCCACCAAGTTCTTTGATCATGTTGCGGTATCTTTTTGCTCTCTTCTCTATGGCGCTCAAATATGTGTTGACAACTTCCCTGCCGAACGTTTCCTCAATCTGAGAAATCCTAGGGATAAGTATCTCATAAGCGTCTTTTAATCTCAGATATGCCCTGTCCATATGGCCCCGCTTAGCGTATTGCTCGCTCATGTGCAGGCTGCCAACAATCATCCGCTCGAAATCAGTACTGGGGTCGCCTTCTATGCGCCTGCCTTCACGCAAAGAATTATAAGAATCTCTTATGCCTTTCCTCATCTCAGAGCTGCGCTTATACTTCTTTAAGTCCTTCTCGTATTTGCTTAAAGCTTCTTTGGCCATGCTAGAATAAGGCGCTTAACTTGCTTAAATAGTTATCCTAAAACACGCCTATAAGGCTGGAGGAACTTATATTTTGCAGGTACAAAAAGCTTATATACGGGAGAATTCTAAGAAGTACTAAATTTTAGCGATTATAAGCCGTAAGAAGCCCAAATTCGCTAAGATGATAGTTAAAAAACATCGGGGAGGTTTTGGAAAATGTCAGAAATTTTAGTTGTCAGGAGCAAGATAAAAGACTGCACCAAGCTGAACGTAGCAGGCGACTTCGCAGATGCGTTGAGCAAAAGAGTAGAAAGTATGATAAAGGATGCAGAAAAAAGAGCTACAGAAAACGGAAGAAAAACATTAAAGCCTGTAGACATCTAAAAACGTTTCTAAACGTTTTTTCTTTTTTTGATTATTATTCTTTCAAGAAGACTTTTGAAGGATCTATACCCTCGCAGTATATCTGGGGCGTAGGGAAGAAGAAATACCATAACCGTCCCTTCTTAGACCATGGGTCATTCTTGGCCGCGTACTCGACAGCCTCATCCAAAGAGACCTTCTTGTCATTGTTCTTGTCCGCTTCATCTTTGCCGTTCAATGCTTTCATCATGTAGGGCACGAACCTCGAGAATATCCAGCTCTTCTGGTCATCACATGTGGAGGATATGCTTATAGTCCTCTTTTTTCCTAAGTACTCCGCTGCCTGTCCGCTGTAGCACGCATCGATGACTACGATCTTGTAAGACGATTTCAGCCTGTTAAGCTCGGCTTCTAAGACGAAGATGTAGAACTCGTTGGTAGGCTCTTCAGGCTCAGTGTCTTCATCGATGTTCTTCAAAATAGTATAACCTGCTCCCCCTATCGGAATATTGATACTTGATGCGCTGCCATGGCCTATGTAAATGAACAGCAAAGCGTCCTCTTCAGTCATCTTGTTGGATAAGTCGTTGCAGGCGTTGTGGAACTTGCGGTAAGTGAAAAGGTCATCGGTGTTCTCCATCTTCTTGCCTTCCCTTCTCGTGGCTAGGAAATATATATCATCGTCTGACAGGCCCATCTCCTTAAGCTCGTCATAGGCCTCTACAGCCTTGTCCTGCAGGATGTTGTCCCCAGGGGTGACGTCAGGGAAAGCCCCGGACACTAGTATTGCGTAAGTCTTCTTAGGCTTCTTAACCTGATTGTAAGAATCGCTTATATGATGCTTATTTAGGATAGTTGTAGTGCAAGAAGTCATGAACAACAGGCTAGATGCGACTGCCAAGCTTTTCAACTTCTTGCTGAAACCCATCTTCTAGAAGAGCTATTATTAGCAGTTTAATAAGCCTATCGCTTCCGCCTTAGAAATCCTTTTAAACCTGGCCATTATCCGCTAAGCTTATGAAGGTCCCAAGGACGTTCGTCCCAGAAAAAAACCTGGACAAAAAGATAGAGAGGGCATTCCAAAAATTCTATAAGATAGCATCATTGATAGAGCCGAGCATAGGGAACTATTGGAAAAAAAGAGAGCACAACCCTGACAGCCTGATAACCGAATATAGGCATATGAAGCCAGCCATAGAATGCGCTAACATAAGATCCGCGGATTATTATGGTAAAGAAGTCAGCATGACGATATTCAAGCTAAACAAGCCTGCTAATAAGTGCTTAGAGGAGATAAGTAAGGGGCTGGAATCAGGAATGTACGAGCATTACAAGCATAAGTGCTGCCTGATAAAGCAAGATTTCATGCTGGTAATCAAGACATTGGATGATGAAAATGGATTAGAGTTTTTCAAAAACCATCATAAACACACTTTCGGATTTTGCTAAGAAAGATGAAAATACCAGAATCTTTTATACCGGAAAAGAGCTTGGATGATAAGACAGGAAACTTTGTAAAAGGATTCTCAATTATTCCTTGTACCATTGACGAATTGATACGGGACCAAATCGGTGATTATAACAAAAATAAAGAGTACTACCCCGATAAAAGCCTAGCTGAGTATAAACATGTACCCTCTGCTGTGGAATGCGCAAGTATATACTACGGTTATCGTAACCCTGAAATAATAAGAGTGACAATATTCCGCTTTGATAAGCCCGCAAAAGACTTTTTAAATGAAATAACTGATGAGATATTTTATGGGCATTTTCAAATAAACGAAAACATATATTACATGATAAAAAATAAATTTGCTATGATAATCACAACAGTGGAAGACACACTAGAAGAACAGGAGGCGTTTAAAACCTTCATAGGATATTACCGTAAATTATTAAAAAAATGAGAATACCTCAGATTTTCATAAACAAAAAAGACCTGGAAGACAAGGTTAAGCAGCTGTTCCAGTCCAGCAAGCAGCCTAATCCTGAAGGCGACGTAAAGAGCTACGCTGATGGTGAGATAGAAGAATTCTTCAGAATGTACGAGGACAACCCTTACGACTATTTAGGCAATTACTGCTGCCTTGAAAAGATTCTATGCCGTGTAGGCTATTCTAAGCTCGAGGTGAAAAGCAAGAATCACGAGTACTGGACAAAAAAAGTCGAGAATGAAGAAAGCCTAATACTAGTGGTGAAAAGCGCTTATGACGAGAAGCACTACACCTTCGCAAGAATCAAAAGCTATAACGCTGAGAAGTTCTGCAGGAAATTCGAACTTGGGAGAAAACTATCTTATGTCGACCCTTTGACCATAACCGGAGCAGCAGTCTTTTCTGGAGCTTCTGCGACTTTCGGAACAGCTTATTATCTTGACACTACACTGTCAAAACTTGTCACAAACCCTCTGTTAGACTTACTTCCTGCAGGATTAGGAATCGCATCAATGCTGTTCGTATCTTTAGGGATGATATACTTTTCAGAATACTTAAAAGACCGTTACGTTACGAAATGGATCAAGGACAACTGTACCGGATTCATAAAAAGGAATGACTTGAAAGCATTAAAGGCGGCGCTGGCATGAAACTCCCGAAAATATTCTTACCTGATCAAAACCTTGAGCTTAAATTAGAGCAGCTGATACAAAACCCTAAAGTCCAAGAGAAAGAGCAGGAGAAGCCTTATGATGAAGAGCTCCAAAAGCTTTTTTCTCACTTCAACCCGGTCTGGACCGACTACGAAGAAGTACACTCAACAGTAGACGATCTGGCTGCCAAGCTAGGATACTCAAAACTTGACGAGCACAAATGGTTCAAGTACGACTATTGGTCCAAGCCAGCAGGGCTAGAAGAATCTTACTTGCTGACAAGGTTCGGAAAGAAGTATAACAAGCATTACGCGTTCGCAAGGATAAAAAATTGCAACGTTGACAAGTTCTGCAAAAAGCTCGAATATCAAAGAGCGATGGTATACCCGAAAACATTTGCCATGTCCGGAGCAGCCTTCGCAGGGGCTATAGCCTTAGGCAGCTTATGCTCGACTTACCCTCAAGGGAACTTCTTGAAAGACATGCTGTCATGGATGATACATGGATGGGTAGGCATAATGGCAATACTTTCAATACCTAGAATATTAGGATATGCAAACAAAAAAGTTGGAAAAGGATTAGACAAGTACTGTACTGGATTAATAATAGGTGATGACAAGAAGGCCTTAGAGGCGGCTTTCAGCTGAGGACTAAAATGAGGATTCCTAAAACATTCGTTCCTGATAAAACACTTGAGACTAAGGTAAAATCGTTATTATCAAAAAAGGGTCTTTACAAGGATGTGGTAAACAAGTACGGATTTTTCAAGCCACACCCCGTAGACTACACGAGCAATTGTTACCTTGCTATAAGGTCGATCCTGAAAGATGAAGGATACGAGGACACCTATAATTTTAAATCAGCTGATACTATCAGGATAGAGCTTTTGAAGAACCAGCTTTTAAACAACAGATTCTGCTTGGAAGGCTACACGCAGGACAGAAAATCTGTAATCATAGGGTCTGTAAACAGGATGGACGAGGCTGTGAGGCTAATGGACAGGTTTAATGAAGAATTAAAATTCAATCTTAAAATTAAACAATACATCGGTAAAGGAGTCTGGGAAGACATAGAGCCGGAATAAAAAATGAAGATTCCTGAAACATTCGTTCCTGAGAAAAGTTTGGAAGATAAGATAGAACGATTAGGAGAAGGATACGTATCACAAGGACGAAACGTTACGCCCAAGATTGAGAAGAAAGATATTAACGACCTTTTAAAAAACATCTGTAGCGTAAGAGACTATGAAGTATTCTCAGAGATAAGGCCTTTATTAGAGAAAACAGGTTATACTCTGATGAAGAGCAAAAAACGTTACGAATACTGGTCTAGGCCTGCAGGGCTTGATGAGAAGCACCTTTTCATAAGGATTAAAGATAAGACAGAGCATTACGCTTTCTCTACGGTAGAAGAAAATAACCTTGAAAAGTTTTGCAAAAAATTTGAGTATGGAAAAAAACAAGCGCCTTTAAACGTAATCTTAACGGTTGCTACAACTGCAGTAACCACTTTATCAGGCATGACTGCTTTTGCTTTCCTTTACGAAACTGGTAGAGTATCTGTTGGGCTATATGGGGTTGCGCTTTTCGCATTCAGCGGTATCGTTTTAGGGACGTACCTGGCGGAGCGTTTAAAAAAGAAAAACAAAAACCTTACAAAGAGATACTGCCTTAACCTTATAAGAGATGACCAAGAAGCTTTGAAAGCGGCTTTCAGCTGAGCCAAAAACTTTTTATTCTATACTATTTTCTCTGAAAGTTATGTCGAAGCGCAAAGGGAGCAATGCGGAAAGAGAACTTGTGCATATGTTCCAGGACAAGGGCTGGGGTGCTATGCGCGCAGCTGGCTCTGGCTCAACTACGCTTCCTTCTCCGGATATTATAGCGGGTAACAGGGATAATAAGCGGTATTTAGTCATAGAATGCAAGTCGATCAAGAATGACGCGCAGTACTTCCCAGAGGATGAGATACAGCAGCTAAGGACTTTTTCCAGCATGTTCGGCGCAGAGCCATGGATAGGAATAAGGTTTGACTTCCTGAAATGGTTTTTTGTACACCTGGATGAAGTAAAAAAAGGCAAGGGCAAACTCTACGTCATAACCTTAGAGTATGCTCAAAAAAAAGGAAAAAGTTTTGGTGAGCTGATAGGCCTGTTCAAGCAGGAAAAGCTCACCTGATAACGCCTTTCTTCTGCAGATGGATAGCCCGTTCTTTTTCCTGGTCTCTTCGCTCTACTAATCCTCTCGTTGTGTCGTATCTTGGCTTAAGGTTTCTTTCAAACTCTTCGTAAGGAGGCAGGTCCGGGTTGGCCATTGTCTGGCCCATATGCGCCAAGCCTTCTGTCAAGACGTTTTGCAGCTGTGATATCATGCTGCTTGAGCTTTCTACTGCTTTTACGACTGCTGCGAATCCACAATTGATATCCTTGGCTAGTAGGTAGGCGTCTTTGGTGTTGGTCACGTGATGCTCAAACCTCACTGCCTTGTTGACCATCCTCTCGCTGAGGTGTATGCTGTACCTGAAGAAGTCTTCCAAGACATTGAGCGTTTTTCTTTCCCTTTCTAGGTCATCGACTAGGTCTAGCATCTTGGCGTATTCTGTTCCGCCTTCGTAAAGCCTCCGCTTCATATCCCTGAGATTCGTTTCTAATCTGAAGTAGTGCTCGTCTCTTGCTTTCAGGTTGTTGAACTCTTGAGTCCTCTTGACGTATTCTTTCAACACGGGCGTTAAAGAGTCTTTCTTGTCGTCTATGCCTAAGAAGTTCTCCTTGTACTCGTCATTGATAAGCTCTACGTACTTTTCTAAACTGCTTAGCTTACATCTGGCTTCGTTGTTGATGACTTCTAAGCCGTAATTTATGCTTCTCATAGCCTCTAGCTGGAGGTCGAAAAGCTCGCTTATGCTTTTCACTTTCTTCCCTAAGAACTTTTCTTTGAAGATCTTTCTCATCTTGAGATAAGGTTTTGAATGGCTGAGCTGTGTCTCCACTTCTGACTTGTAGCCTTCCACCTGTTTCAACGACTTGTCTATCGAGTAGAAATCTTTAGGCACTAACGCGTAACTCATGCCTTGGTTGGTGGCCGTGCTCAAGCTGTTCAAGAAGCTCGTGTCTTGTGCTGTTCTTGTCATTTTTTCCCTCCTGTTTCACCTTCTTTGAAAGTTTCATTAAGCCATTGGCCGAAATCGCTAATCTTCTTTTTCATGTAAGGTATTATCTCTTTGGTCTCTTTCTTGATGCTCTGTCCTAAGCTTCTCTCATTGACCCTTAGCTCTTCGCTTACCTTGTACCATTCCTTGTCGCATCCTAAGTAGACTTCTAAGTTCCCTTTCTCGTTTATCTTGTACTTTTTCTCTAATTGGAAAGGTTTATGGTAGGTATGCTCATCTATCTTTACGTTCCTGTACATTATCGGCTCTATTATTCTGTCTTTTATGTTGCAATAGTCTCCGAGAACTGCTGAGCCTAGCATCAAGGCTCCGATTGCTGCGTATTTGAGTTTCATTGTAATGACTACTATACTTGTCTGTTTTAATATGGGTTTTTAGAAAAATTAGGAAAATCCTTTGGAAAGATGTGAAGAACTTGCGGATTGAGGAAAATTATCTGCTGAAACGTAAAAAAATCCGGAAACCTTACGGAAAAAACAGAAGCTACAATAAACGGTCTTATTTCAGAACAAAAGGCTTATAAACACTCGTTCTTGAAATGAAAAACAACCGAGGAATTTAAAATGAACGACCGTGTGAAAAGGATCAAAACCGCGAAAGAAACACTAGAATACTTAATCGACGATGCCAAGACAATGATAGGCGCATCAGGCGCAACTACAGGAGGACATTATGTGACTACCGTCAAAGACGCATGGAACGGACGAAAGAAAGGATTCTACGCTCGAGACGCTTCAGTCATAGATAAGGAAGGGACGATAGGATTCTCCAGAGGTTCAGTCTTAGAATATGTAGAATACTTCAACCATGGAGAAGTAGAAAACTTCGCACTTAAGATGGTCATGGGGCACATGAGCCTGCCGCACGGATTTGTTTCAAGGGATGAGATGGCCAAGCACACAAGCATAGAAGCATGGATGACAATGACAGACAAGACAGTCATGTACGGGAAATACGGCATGGACAACATCGAACAAGCGCTGAACTACAAGACCGATAATAAATTAGAGCAAAGGTTTGTCAAAGAATTAAACGAGTGCATAGTAAAAGCTGTGAAGAAAGGAAGGCAAGAAATATACGACAGGCTTTTCGGAAAATAATTCTTATTTGAGATTATAATCTCTGCTATTGTAATAATGATAATCCATTAAGCGGCTGTTAAGCGGTTGATACAGTTACATCTACGAAAACGGAATTTTATAAAAACAACAATTGCAGCGGCACAACTTTTTATTAGAATCGTATTTGTAGCCCCATTTACATGTTCCTAATTGGGTATCTTCTGCAAACTCTTGGAAGCACGTGTCCTTACAGTCCGCAGCAGTATTAAGCGGATAATCTATCCCTTTGCAGACCCCACCGATTAAAAAAATAACAACTAAGACACATCCAATCAGAATAAACGTGCCTATGATCATCCACATCCACCATTTAGACTTCTTTACTTCAGGCTCTTCACTCAGCGATACATAAGCCTTGCCTTGTTTAGCGCCGCATATGGTGCAGTATTCAGAATTGTCTGGTATTTGTTTTCCGCATTTTTGACAATATGCCATCAAACCTTCACCACATCTGAAGCAATCCGAAGTTTTAAACCTTTCTGCCCTAGTTCTTTCACGTTGACACGAATGAGCATTTCGGTAACGAGAAAACATTACGTTAAAAGAATACGATAACCTAAAAGAATCATCAGATGCTTGTTATCTTCTTGTCTTTAAGCATGCTGCTTATCCGGCTTTTCAAATTTTCGCCAGGGTATGCTGACTGCGCCTTTTTCTTCTGCTCAAGCAACAGCTCTGCATAGCCTTTCTCTGAAGCGCAGTATATCAATCCTTTTATCAGCTTGCTCTCTTTTTTCAGCTCTTCCTTGAGCACTGCATATTTTAGTTTAGGGCTAAGGTCAGATTTTAAGTCTTTGATGTCTACCGAGTTCTTGAGATATTCTTTTTCAGCTTCTGCGAGTTTTCTTTTCCTGCTTACAGGGTCTTGCGTTGGGCAATAACTCATTATCTCAATGACAGAAGTGCCGTTATGCTCGAACGACTGCAACAGTATGTCCTTCAGCATCTTTGACTCTTTCGGATAACCAGAAGCACGAGCTACGAACGTCGCACCTGACTCTATAGCTAACGAGACTGTATCCCATGGAGTCTCAAGGTTCCCGTAAGGAGCACTCACAGTCTCTATGCCTTGCTGGGTAGTAGGAGCTGTCTGTCCTGCAGTCATCGCATATATTCCATTGTTGAGTATCATGTAAGTCGCCTTGACGTTGTTATGGCAGAGCTGCTGGAAGTTCGACATCCCTATTGCGAGCGCGTCGCCGTCGCCACTCACAACGTAGACCAAGCCTTTTTTCTTAGCCAGCTGCATCGCAGTAGCTGCGCCTTGTGCCGTGTTGCCTGCGTTGCCGTGAGTAGTATGCACTGTCACTACATCCTGCCAGGTGGTGAACCTTCCTGAGCACCCGATGCCTGAAATGCCTAAGATATCCTCTTTTGAAAGGCTGTGCTTGTTCATGTATTCGGAAAGCGCTGATAAGAACTGCTTCCTGATATTATAATAACTGCATACTTTGCCCGAGCCTGCGCACCAGGTCTCTGCAGCTTCCCTCACCAGGTCATTTTCAGTGATCATTCTTTGTACTCCTCAAGCCTGTCAGGATACATCGGAAAACCATCCCACTTGCTTAGCGAAACTACCTCTCCCTTGAAGTACTGCCTTACCTTGTTAGCGAGCTGGCCTCTCTCAGAGTGAAGCCTTACGCCACGGTTGCATTCTGCCACTAATATCTTCTTCGTGCCTAAGCTGTTAAGCTGCTGGATTATGCTGATAGGATAAGGATAGACGCTTTTCAAAGCCACCAAGCCATTCTTTCCTAGGGCTTCTTTGACAACAGGGACTGTCTCGCCATAACAGATGTAGACCTCTTCCGGGGCTGACTTGAGCTTCGCAGGCTCGAACTTCATGTTCTTGAAGATGTTATAAGGCAGGCTCCTCCACGCATAAGGGTTCTGGCTGTTCTCAGCCTCTATGTTGACGAAGTCAGCTATGCTGAAAGCATCATAAGCTTCCTCAAACTTATTGAACCTGTCATTAAGCCATTGGACAGCCGCCCTGTTAGCAGGCGTGCCAGAATCATTGGCAGTGTTCCCAGTCCTGTGCCCTTTCTTCAAAGGAAGCATCCTCAAGTTCTTATCATCGAAATCATTAAGGCACAGCCTGACGATGTTCTTACGCTGGGAAACCTCTTTGCTAGAATTTATTATCACGCCTACCTTGTAGCTCCAGGCGATCTTGAAAGCGAGCTTCATAATCTCATAAATCTCCTGAGGAGTCGACGGAGTAAGTACGAATATCGGATGGTCACCATGTCCGCCATAAACCGCGGTGAACAAGTCACTAGTCTGGGTAAGCGTAGGCATACCTGTGCTTGGTCCGCCACGCTGAACATTATAGATTACGAACGGAGTCCTCGAAGTGACTGCCCAGTTTATCTGCTCGATCATCCTGTCCAGACCGGGGCCTGACGTAGCAGTCCATCCTTTAGCGCCTGCAGCATTCGCCCCAAGCATCACGCCAACTGCGTGCTCCTCACTGCTTCCCTGCAAGTAACCAGCGATGTCTGAAAGCTGAGAGACTTCACTCCACTTATGCATCGCTTCGCTCGAAGGCGTTATCGGATAGCCTGCGTAAAAGTTAGCACCTGCAGCCATAGCACCGAAGACCGCAGCCTCATTGCCCATGAGGTAGTAAGAATCGTTAAAGCTTACACTCTTTTTGTTATTAAAATCCAGGATGTCATCAAGGCTTTCAGCCACGGAGTCGAACCCAGCCATCACCGCTGCAGTATCAACATCGGCCTTTTCCTTAAGCAGCTGCTCAAGAGCCTGTTTCTGCTCAGGCTTGACACCCATTATCTTCAAGGTCGCGCCCATAGATGCCAAGTTGCCAAACTTACTATTAGAAACAGCCTTGAAATCTATACCTATCTGCTTCTTAGAACTTATGCCGAGGCCTTCCAAGCTGACTTCACTATTATCATACAACACTATAGTATCTTCTTTTACCCTGTCCTTAGTCGCCTCCAGTCCTTCCTGGCTTAAAGCCACCAAACAGTCAACATAATAGTTCTGGCAGTCTCCGCCGATGACGACATCGCCGCCCATAGCGCCTTTCCTGGGTGAAGAATCATAGAACTGGCTTGAGCTTGTGTGCATGCCTAAAGACAAAGGGACGAACGGGAACGCGTCTGTTGCCGTCTTTATTCCCTGGCTTGCGCTTCCAGCGAATAGTATGGTCTTTGGCATCTTCGCTTAAAGCGAATTAGAGAGGGTTTATAAAACTTTTCAAACCAAGTATGTATTAAGCTTAGAGGATGGCTTTTAGTTGGTGGTAGGAGTTGATTTTTCTGAGGTCCCATGTGCTGAACAGGCTTAGCATGGTTTCTGTTGTTCGTTGTCCTTGGTCGGTTCTTAGGCATCCTATGATTTTTTCGAGTATTCTCCAT
>VGLX01000014.1 GCA_016866645.1 Candidatus Woesearchaeota archaeon
CATTTTTGCTTAAAAAAAAGGTGTGTTAATGGCAAAAGTAGACTGTCATGTCCATTCAAAATATTCTGAATATGTCCTGCTAACATACAGCATGCTCCAGTACATCGGCGCTAAAGACTCTTACAACGAGCTAGAAGACATCTACAAAACAGCTAAAAGCAGAGGCATGGATTACGTAGCGATAACAGACCATGACACGATAGACGGCGCTTTAATACTCAATGATAAGCATCCTGACGTGATAGTCGGTGAAGAGTTAGAAGTCAAGGCTTCTGACGAAGGTCACTTGGTACATGTAGGAGTTCTTGGCTTAGATGAAAAGATTCATAACGACCTGAAAGACTTGAAAAAAATTGGGATAAAAGAAACAACCGCTTACTTGAAAGAAAGGGACATTTTTTATTTCCTAGCACACGTGTCTTCCAGCGCCTCGAAAGAGCCCTTATCTGCAGGACTAATAAGGGAATGGATGAACTATGTTGATACGTTGGAGGTAATCAACGGGATGCTAACCAGCCAAGAGAACTTGCTTTCAAGGACTATCGCTGACCTTTATGGCAAGAAGGTGATCGCTGGAAGCGATGCCCATTCGTTAGACAAGATAGGCAAGACGTTCACTATAGCAGAAAAAGCTAACACTAAAGAAGGGTTCATGCAGGCCTTGAAAAAAGGAGAAGTCCATGTCACTGGAGAGCTTAACTACACAACTAGATGGCTTACTAATGAGTCTTTCAAAGTGATTTATCAAACTTTTCAAGAAGTCTTGCTCCACCCCCTGCAGAGGCAAAGGCACTGGACTAAGAAATATTGCTTAGACTACTTAATCACACTTGGGTCAGCACCGCCTATCGCTACTTACCTCCCCGTGTTCTTAATCGCTAAGAACTACCACAATAAGCATATAAAGCGCGCTTTAAAACTTCAGGAAGAAATACTTGAGGAGCATGCAGAAAACACCCGACGTGAAGAACTGAAAAAAGCGTTAATCAAAAGGATAAAAGAGTATTTCGAAAAGTATTCTAAGAAATAGTTTTTCTTTTTATGATAGCACATACGCGCCAGTTAGGGAACCGTAAAACACTACATTAAGAATTATCGTAAACCTTAAGTGATTATTTTCTTATTTTATAGTATTTGTCTAGCATCTCTTTTATCAAGGCCTTGCCTTTCTCAACGTTGCCGTCTTTAGTTAAGTTTTTCAGCAAGCCTTCGGGCAAGGTTTCTTCTCCTAATTTGTGACCCGCTTTCTTGTTGAACTCTATTTCCATCTTGGAGATCTTTTCGCCGGTGTTTAGAATTTCTTTCTTACCGAACTTTTTTCCGGTAGCCTTTGATAAGAGATTGTGGTACGCGCTTATGTCTATTGAAGTGTTTAATGCCATTTTTGGGAAGTTCCTGAAAATCGTGCTCTCTATCTTGTGAGGCATCTTGACCCCTTTCTTGATAAACGCATAAGCAGTGAACCTGCAAAGTCCCATACAGTCCATTGCGTTGTCTAGGTCTTCCATGAACTTTACTATTTCTGGCTTGCCCTTGATGTCGTAAGGTTCTAACGGTGCGAACAATGTCAGCTCATCCAACGCTGTTGGCGAGCTTAAGTGGCAAGCTCCTCTTGGATTTACTAAATAACCAAGAGCCTGTGCTAAAGTCCTTCCATCTGGTATGTAAGCAGCTATTTCTAAGCCTTTGATGTGCATGGCTTTTTCTTTGCCGTAGCTTTCGGAGAGTTTCTTGACACCTTCTGCTAATTCTTCGCCGTAACCCTCCCTATAGGCTATTTTAGTAACAGCCTGTTCTAAGTTAGTGTTATCGTTGAATTTTATCGGGAACAGTTTGGTCTCCATGACATAGCCTAATACTGCGCCTGTGCTTATAGTGTCAAGTCCTAGCTCGTCGCATAATTCATTCAGTCTTGTTACGCTTTTTTTATCATAATTCTTGAGGTTAGGTCCTAAGAAGGCTATAGACTCATATTCCGGTCTTTTGACGACTTTATCCTCTAGTTTTATTTTCTTTCCACAACTTATTGGACATTTTTTGCAGCTAGCATTTCCTGTCACGTCTTTTGCGAATTCTTCCCCGCTTACATTCTCAAATCCTTTAATGTCTTCTTTTGTTGGTTTCTTATAATTCTCTACTGGAGCGTATTCTAACAATGCACCGGGCATGACTAAATTAGCGGTTCCGTATTTTTTCAAATTCTGAACTCTTGCATGGTCGGCCCATTCCTTGTTTAACTTGTTGACTAGTTGTTTGAATTCTTCTCCGAAATCGTATTCTTTGTCGCCTTTGACTATCACGGCTTTCAGATTTTTCGAGCCCATTACCGCTCCTAGTCCACCTCTTCCAGCGAACCTGTGGTCTGAAGTTATCGAAGCGTATTTTACTAAGTTTTCTCCTGCTGGACCTATTATCAGTTTAGAATATTCTTTAGGCAGTTTGCTTTCAACTTCGCTTGTAAGTCCTTGTTCTAGGCTTTTAGCATCTTCAAAGAATATGTTTTCATTGTCTATCCTTAAGTATGTTAAGTCTTTGGCCTTTCCTTGAATTATTAGCCCGTCATATCCCGCCTTCTTTAACATGCTTCCGAAGCTTCCGCCACAGCTGCTAGTGCATATGCTATTTGTCAGCGGTGATTTTGACGTAACAGTAAACTTAGGAAAATAAGGATTAAGAGCTCCGGACATTATTATCAAAGCGTTGCTCTCATCTAAAGGATCAGTAGTAGGGCTTACGTAATCTGTCAAGAATTTCGTCGCTATGCCTTTTCCGCCTATAAACTCTTCGTAGAATTTCTCATTCAATGGGATGTCTACAGTCAGCTTGTTGTTGAGATTGACGTACAAAAGTTTTCCAGCATAACAATTATTCATAAGAGAAGAAGGTTGGTTTGTTTGTTTAAAACGTTTTTGGTATTTTAAAATTAGGATATAGAAAAGTATTAAAAGAGGCTCAACAACCCTTTGATTCATGGAAGAAGCGGTAGAAAACGAGGCTATTAGTTATTTAAGTAATTATTTGAAAATAAACACCACTAACCCCCCGGGTAAGGAGAGATTTGCTGCTGAGTTCTTAGAAAAAATATTGGACAAAGAAGGCATCAGCGTAGAGAGACTATCCTGGAATAGTTACAGGCCAAATTTATTAGCGAGGATAAAAGGCAACGGAGAGAAGAAGCCTTTCCTGCTGCTGAACCATATGGACGTTGTAAAAGCGGATTATGAGAACGCTTTCACCGGCGAGGTAAAAGACGGTTACGTTCACGGCCGAGGAGCTTTAGACATGAAAGGCTTTGGAATAATGCAGCTCATGGTGTTATTATTAGCTAAGAGAGAAGGTTTGAACCTGAAAAGAGACCTGATATTCTTAGCAGTTTGCGATGAAGAATCCGGAGGAACTAAAGGCATGGAATACTTAGTAGACAAGCATTTTGAAGAGATCTGCCCTGAGTACGCGCTGTCGGAAGGGAGCTTCGGAACCAAAGGGATAGCAAGCCGTGATGTCATTTATGGATATGCGATAGCCGACAAAGCGCCGGTATGGCTTAGGATGAAAGTTAAAGGCCAGCCAGGCCATGGTTCTATGCCGATAAAGAACTCGGCTATAAACCAGACGGTACTAGCCTTAGAGAAGATAATCAACGACGACTCTTGCATAAGGTTCACAGAAGAGTCTAAAGAGTTCTTCAAACAGCTCGGAAGCCTGCAAACGTTTCCAAAATCCTGCATACTAAAAAATGTTTACAAGCAGCCTTACCTCTCACTAGCGAAGAGTCAGTTAACATCACAAAAAACTCTCAATGCAGTGATAAGGGACACTATCAGCATCACATCATTAAAATCCGGTGACAAAGAGAACGTCATACCCGGATACTGCGAAGCTACTCTGGACTGCAGGATACTCCCTGGGAAGAAACCTTCAGAGTTCATAGAAGACTTAAAAACAATCGTTGATAATGGCAATATCCGCTTCGAGGTTATAAAAAGCGAAGAGCCAGTAAGCTCGCAGCCTTATACAGAATTTTATGACGTTTTGAAGGATGTTTTGAAAAAACCTTTGGTCCCTATGATATCACCGGCGATAACCGACTTAAGGTTTTTGAGGAAAAAAGGAGTGACGAGTTACGGCCTAACACCGATAGTGCTTATGAAAGACGATTTAGACATGATTCACGGCAATGATGAGAAGATCTCTGTAAAGAACTTGTTAGACGGAGTAGAGAAGACTTACGAGGTCGTAAAAAAAATGTGCGTTTAAAGGAGGAGCGGAACATGAAAAAAGTTTTAGTAACAGGCGCGTGCGGCTTCGTAGGAAGCCATCTCGTAGATTTGTTAGTGCAAAAAGGATATGATGTGAAAGCTACAGACTTGGAGAATGTTAGCACTAGAAAAATAGACAAGTACATAGCATCAAAACAAGTGGATTACAAACCATCAGACGTCAGACGAAAAGAAACTCTGAAACCATTGGTAGAAAATATAGAGGCAGTATTCCACCCTGCAGCATTGTTTAATCTTTGCATAAGCTACTCAAAGCTTTACGATGTTAACGTGAAAGGGACTGAGAACCTTTGCATCGAGTCAGCGAGGGCCGGCGTTAAGAGGTTTATCAACTGGAGCTCGAGCTCGGTCTACGGATGCTGGGATGGGGAGCCAGTAGCGAGAACAGAAGACGAGCTTATAAAGAAAGAGAACTTCGCGAATGATTACGCGTTAAGCAAGTATGAGCAGGAAAAAATGGCACACACCTATGACAAGGCGATGAGAGTTACGAGCGTAAGGCCGGGGAACATTTACGGTGTAGGCACTTATATGGGCTTAGCTATGCCGATGAAAAACCTGAAATTGGGTCTCTTGCAAAGGCCCCCTGGAAAGAAAGGATTCCAAGCCTACAGCTCCCACGTGCACGCAGAAGATGTGGTCAGAGCAGCAGAGTTCTTAGCGAATAAGCCGGAAGCAGAAGGGCAAGTCTACAACCTCGTGGAGGATAACCCTGCGTCTGTAGAAGAGCTTTTCAAGATAGGTTGCGACTTGTTGGGCAAGAAGATGAAGAAGGGATACGAGCCAGCAGTTACACTAAAGATATCAGCTCATGCGTTCTCAGCGATAGCAGGCTTGAGAAACTTGTTCGCAACAACGATATTCGGTGATGACTACAAATGGTACCCGTTATTCGATGCGGAAAGCGTAGACTTAATGGTGAAGCACCACCTCTTAAGCAATAAGAAAATCAGGGATTTGGGATTCAAATTCAAGCATGACATAAAAAAGTCGATAGAAGAAGTGATAAAGCACCACGAGTCAACTGACTGGAAAGAGATACCGTGGTTCACAAAATACAAGGCGAGGTAAAAAAATGGTGCACACGTTCGAAAGCTTAGCAAAAGCTGATAACAAGACTTTAGAAGAGGTTTTGAACAATGGCAAGATGCCCGACCTAGCATCGATGGAAGGCTGGGAATTCGACGGCTACAACTTAACATTCATGGCCAGTATACTGGGGATTAGGAAGTTCAGGAAAGGGTTTTACAGAACTAAAATAGACCTGTTTGAAGTTGACGTTTCGTGTTTTTCTGAAAAAAAATATTGGCACTATTCGGGATATAATGTTAAGATGAAGCAGAACAAGTTCGAACAACCATGGGAATACAAAAACGGGAAGCCGGAAAGGTTCGGCTGGTTCAACATATTCAGGGCATACAGGTTCGAAAAAGAAGGATTGAACATACATCCTAACGCTGCAATCTTACACTATGGCCTGGACGAAAGGAACACTTTATTCGAAGGGAAGATGCTAAGGGATTATCTAGTTCAAGTGAACGATAACGACAAGGACTTGTACTTAGGGAAGGCTTACAACGCGATAGGTAAGAACTTATTGATGCCAAGCTATTTCATCCTGAAAAGGGCAGAAAAAGTCAGTTTTTGAAAATTTCTTTTTCTAATTCTGTCTCTTCGTATTCCTGCTTGAAAGAGCCGTAAAACTTCGTGCTCAGGTGTTCTAGTAATTCTTTCTCAAGCTTAGATATCTGCAAGTCCTGTGCCTTATGATGCAAGTAAGCTATTGTCAACCCTGGAGCGACTAGCGTGAAGACAGGAGTTACTACGAATAACGAGACCAAGTAGTCTAGAAAGTATTTCCTGAGCCTAGTCCTCTTCCTCGCAGCAGGCCTTAAGACTATGTCGAATAATGCATTGCCTGTCAGTCTCAGGCTTGTCTTTAAGAATTCTTTAAAGTCGTAATTCTCACCTTCTACTAAGACATTGCCCATCCTGAGGTCTGATAAGAATTCTTTCTTAGTCTTGGCTTTTTCGGAAATAGTGTAAACGCTGCTTACTGTGCGGTCCGTGTGCGCGTCACTGCCACCTGAAACGCTCTTCCCATAAAGATACGCTACTACTTTAGCGAACCGGTTATGGATTGGCGACACTCCGCCGTTCATTATCTCTAGGCATTGGACATGTTTCATCCACTCATCTATCAGCTTGACGGACAGGTCAGGCTTTGAGGACTTATAGCTAAGATGCGCCAAAGAATGAACTATTGCGTTCTTCCTCAAGTACTTACAAGTATCCTTCAACCCTATCTTTTTAAGATCTGTTAAGTCTTCGTGTTGCTTCTCATTGATATCATAAACCAGTAAGTGAACCAGATGCCCTTCATCAGAAGCCTTAACCTCTAACTCCTCACCCATTATTATGTCCGAGTATTTGTCATTGAGTATTAAAGCGCCGTCGATACTGTCATGGTCGGTTATGGCTACAAAGTCCATCCCCTTATCCTTAGCTAACTTATATGCCTTCTCCGGCTCCAAATAACTCTCTTTAGCTCCGACTAGGTAAGCTAACGGGTGACTTATCACTACTTCCTTAGAATATTTCGTATGAAGATGACAATCCACTTTAACCATTAAAATCCACGTTGATATGGAATATCAATTGGTATATTTAAAGTTTATTGGCGGTAAGCACGAGTATTAAGGACATCTTGATTTTATGGCTTAAGATTTTTTCCAGACCCTGTACTCATTCGGGAAGCCTTTATCGTGGCGGTATCCGCCATGCTTAGTCTTGAAATATTCTTCATGTCCCGGCGGCATGAATACCCCGTTTAAAATTTCATTCTTATTTAAGTAATCTCTGACGATTATTTCTAGGTCAAGAACGCCTTTGTTGTAATAAGCTGGAGACTCGCCTATATCAAGTATACTCACCTTATCATCTAAGCCCTGTTCTTTTGTAGCTACTGCAAAACCTAGCTTGTATGCCCTAGGTGAAAGCAAAGCGAATATATGACTGTAGCGCTTAGTTTCTTCTAAGCTTAGTTTTATCGCATCTTTGAGCTTGTCTAGTTTTTCTGTGCCATGAGTCTTGGGGTCAAACTTGTTCCAGCTCGGATGCTCATCATAACCTTTTACTATAGTGTTTTCTTTTTCATGGACTAACCCTTTACCATCGATATGGAAAGCCCTTATGCAGTCGACAGCAGCGTAATCCAAAAACTTTCTTTTATCTTCTAGCCTATTACCTACAGACTGCCAATTAGGCTTGCTCCAATAGTCTCCGGTATAAGCGCCGCTGTTGCATGGAAGAAAGATAAGGATCTTTGTCATACTGCCCTGTTACCTTTATGGATTTATAAGTTTTTGCTAATCCTTTCATGAATCCGCTTTGCTCTCTCCTCAACACTGCCTGCAGGTATAAACGATACATTAAAGCCTTCTGCGGTATACATTTTTAGAAGTCTATCATTAATCCGCCTAGCCTCTTCTGTACGCTCCTGCTTCGACTTGCCCCACTTGGGCTCTTGCAGTGATGGCATAACCTCAAGAAGGAAAACATTAGCGTAATCAGCGAATTTATCATGCTTCAAATCTTTTGTTTTATTATGCCGAGTGTAGAATTCTATTATATCTACGTATCCTCGCTCTAGAAGGCTGCCTTCGCTTGCTAACTTTTCAAGTTCTTTCTGCTTTTTTAGCGCTAGTTTTGCGAATTTTAAAGGAGTGCAAACAGGGCAGATATGTCTTTTACCGTATATCTTCTTTAAAGGCATACAGGGGTCGTGACCGAGCTTTTTGCTGCCAAGATCGTCAAGGGCTAGTGATGCAGCCTCTTTCTGGATATTGTAACCATAAACGCCTCTTAAGAATTCCAACGTTGCTGTTTTCCCACAATCATGAGCCCCGGTCACAACGTACAAGTTTTTTTCAGGACTAGTCTTAAGTTTAGTTACGGTAAATACTGCAATGAGGGATTCGTGCTTAGTCTTAGGGTTTTTGAACGCGTATTGTTTTTCTTTTACTTTTATGAAATAAGATGAATCGTATACTAGTAACAATGGACGCTCGATTAGCGAGAACTTCTTCAGCGATGTCTGAAACTCAAGGTTTTGCTCACCATACCGTATTTCCGCTTCTGTAGTCGCGAATATTACGTCTTCATGAAGCAGCTCTTTTGAAAGCAGTTCTGAATAACCCCATGACTTTTTACCTGAGAACCCGCCTCTGTCGGTCCCGTGCTTAAGTATTCTTTCAAGGCTTTCCTGCTCACTCGCTCGGTAAAGGATGTTCCTGCTGTTTTTTTTGCCGAGCTTTTCTATTACTGATTCTAGAAACTTCGTGTTGTTACCGTCATAGTCTAACTGATCTATTCGTATCCCCATTTTTTAGGTTATTATCTCCTTCCATTCGCGCCAGCTTCCACACAAGTTACCGTTAGGATGGAACACTAGCTCGTAAATCACTGGCACACCGTTCGTTTTTTTTAAGCTTCGTTCTTTTTCTTTTTCAATCAAGGTAAGGTCAGCCATTTCTGAAACCATGTCTATGTTTTTGTATTTGAAAACCTCGACATAATAATAATAGCCGAGTATCTGCGTCGTGAAAGAAAACCTTTCATCCTTGTCCAGACTTTCCCATAGGGGTATCAGGTTAACGCCTTGCGATTTACAGAAATCAGGTATCCTGCCGGGCTTCACTGTTTTCTCATCAAACTTCATCAGCTGCCTGAAGACGACGTTGTCTATGCCTATAGATTCTGCCCAGTCCATGTATTTCACCATTTCTTTGACAGAGTTGACGCCTTCTTTGATTAATATGCAGCTAAGCCTTGGTCGTATATTATTCTCGTTTGATATGCGGATTATTTCTTCAAGCTCCGAGTCTGACAAGGGCGGGTTCTTAAGTCCCATAATTCGGTCATTAGTTTTTTCATCGTAATGCGCCCTGCTTATGTTCAGGTGCTGTAGCTTATAATCGGCAAGCCTATCCAGGATGGTATCATTGCTTCCTTTGACTTTTTTCAGCAGTCCAGAGCCGTTTGTCGTGATAGTCCTCTTCCTAACATTGTAACTGTCAAGAATGTTGAGTATCATGGGCAGCTTAGGGTCTAGCGTTGGTTCTCCTCCTGTGAGGGATACGCTGGGGTCAAGCGGTTTCACAGTGTCGAGCATGACTTTGAGCTTGCCATAGTACTCTTTTTCATCAGTTATTACTGGCTTGATATAGTCTACGCCGTCATGAAAATACCTAAGCTGTGCCACGCAGAAATTGCAGCTCGCGTTGCAGTAATCAGAAACGAATACGGAAAGGTTCACGTTGCCATAGGCGAGATAGTTTTTTCCGTTCGCATTAAAAGGCATGAGCTCTTTCTCGGTTATATCAAACATTTCCTGCCTTTTGTATCTCATATCAAGGTTTTGTTTTGCCATTTTTCACCCCATATCTTTCATGCCTTCGCTTCTTGCTATAAGGTCTGTGCCCCAGTTCTTACCATCCGGGCCTATAAGGTAAAACTCGACAGGGTCGGGTATTATGAACGGAAGCTCTAATTCCTCCCTATCTTTCGCGTAGCCGTACCTTTGGTAGAAGAATAGGTTAGAAATCTCTTTCAGCCCACGCCTGTCTAATTCCTTCACAAGCCATTCGTCATCATCATCGCTAAGAGGTTTCTTTCTTCTTCTCACGTTGAATACTAAGCTGTAATCGCCATAAGTTTTAAGCTGAGAAAAAGCATCTCTTATAGACTCAGCCTTGTCTAGGTGTATGCAGTCACTTTTTATTAAGTAATAATTTATACTGGGTTTTAGCGTGAAAGGGGTTTTGAATTTCAAGAAATAGTCTTTGATATTTTTTACCGATAGTTCAAAATCAAGTTTTTTATCAATGTAGGCATAAGGCAAGAGTGTTGCATTAGTTCCGAGCGTTACTTTGGTGCATCTTCCTGTCTCTTGAGCGTGACGTATCATGTCTTCGAGGTTTGGATGAAGCGTCGGCTCGCCGCCCTCGAGCTGCACCTCAAAGTCTCCTTCTTTTGGGAGGATTTCTTTGAAAGTTTCTAGATTAAGATAGGTAGATCTTGTAGGGTCTGAATAGCAGCTGCAAAGCTCACAACTCCTGTTGCACGCGTTAGTTATTGCGAAATAGTATTTCCTTACCATTTTCAGCTTATCCGCCTCCTCCATCGTTTTCTCATCCCGTTTTTTTATGCCTCTGGCTAGATAGTTAACCTTGTGGATAATCCTACATAGACCGATTCGCAGCGAGTACTCATCGCTTTTTACCAGTAAGTGTCTTTATCGTATAATTCTAATATGCTCTCTGCTAGTAAGTTTTTTTGAGGTTTTACGTAATACTTCTTCCTGTTTTCCTCGTTGAAACCTAGGATCTTTAAAGGCTTGCCAGGATAGACTTTCAGCTTCGCGCCAAGTCCGAAGGGGTGTTCTATATGTTTGCCGTCTATGTAGAGCATGCCTTCTCTCATTTTTGAGAAAACTTCTAGCTTGCTGGCTGTTCCTGTTTCCATCTTAGGATTCGGGTTGAGTCTTCCTATGTAAAGTTCTCTTGTGACGTATTGGAATTCTTTGCCTTCTATCGGCAGGGCTTTTCCTCCTGCTTTTATCGCCCAGTTGCTAGCAGCAGTCGCTATTATAGTTCCTGAGCTTTTCTGGAACTCTTCTAAGTTGCCTTTCTTTAGTACCATTCTTGACGTAGCCGCAGGGTGCTTGTGAACCACGAGAACATCATTGAGCACTAGCTCTTCCAGCTTTTTTCCGTTAAGCTCTAACTGTAGCCTGTTGAACTTGTATTGTTTCAGCTTTCCTTCTTGCAGTTGCTTGTATTTTTCTGGGAAGTTGTGTTTGTTCGCTGCCAGGAAGAACCCTTCGCTACTGTCAGCTTCAGGCCTGTAGTCAGAATTTATGCCAAAAACCGGCTTATTACTTATATAATGAGAAGCTTCCATTAAAGTGCCGTCGCCGCCGAAAGTCATTATTAAATCATATTTTTTTACAAGATTTTTTGATAATTCTCCTCTGTATTTCCAGTCAACCTTGACATCTTTGTCTTTTCCTAAAGTTTCTTCTACGACTTTTCTTGCTTCCTTGTCTTCTTCAAGTTCTGCTTCTAAATCTTTGACATCAAGCCCTTCTTCCAGTATCATCTTCTCTAGCTCTTTGTTCTTGGATTTGTACAGCTCTAGCACTGGTGTTTTGTATACGATGAGTATTTTTTCGTATTTCATTTTTTATTAGGGTATATCTTCTTCTTTTTAACCCATATTTCCCCCCCGCGTAGGATTTCGGTGTGTAAGTCTATTGGTTCTCTGTTTAGCATTATTTTTCCGCCGCGCATGTCATATCCTGTCCAGAAGGTTGTATACTTGGCTATTATCTTTCCGCCAGTCATGTGCGCTCCGAGGTAGTCTCCTGTCCCGCCTTCACCTTTTACCTCGAGTATGCCTTTTGAATGATTATACCCGAGGTAGGGTAATGGTTCAGTGCCGCTTTCATGCCAGATTGTTATCTTTTCATTTTTCTTTATTATTTTGTTCACTAAGGCTGATACGTATAATCCTTCGCGGACTCTCATCTCTCGGAACTGTCCTTCCAGTCTAACTCCGAAGTCTTTAAGAATAGCAGTTTTAATATTGGCATATTTTTCGCTGCAAAAGTCACTAATGTCTTCTTTTGTGTATGTGATAGTTTTAGCGATGTCAGATGCTAGCACGTAATATTCTCTTAGGTTTGGGAGGCTAATACTCCTTTCTATTCCTGTTTTGTAACCATTTAACAACGCATCTATTGCCTCTTGTTTTTTCACATTATCATCTGTAAGACTCTTAATCTTTTCTTCTAGTTCTTTTTCAGGAACGAAACCATGAGGTATTTTCATTTTTTGTCATCCTCTCGGAAGTGGCATCCTAAGCTCCTCTTCCTTTTCAAGGCGGCTTTAGCGACCAGCATGCCTGTGTCAACCATGTTTTTGGCTTCTATTAATTCTTGGTTCACGCCTTCTGGTAAGTTTTTCTTTATAATGTTCAGTTCTTTTATCGCAGTTTTTAAGCCTTTCTCATTCCTTATCAGCCCTGCGTAGTTCCACATAGCTGCTTGTATCTCTTTCTTTGTTTCAGCAGCGTCAAATTCTACATACTTGGGCTTGTGAGTTTTTACTATTTCTATTTTGTCTTCTAAGCTTTTTATGACTTCTAAGACCTGGTTGCTGAAGACTATCGATTCTAGTAACGAGTTGCTTGCTAGCCTGTTAGCTCCGTGGACTCCTGTCCTTGATACTTCTCCGAAAGCGTAAAGGTTCTTTATGCTAGTCTCGCCTTTCAGGTTTACTTTTACTCCTCCGCACATGTAATGCGCTGCTGGCAAGACCGGTATGGCCTGCTTAGTCATGTCTATCCCGTATTCTAAGAGCTTGTTGTAAATCGTCGGGAACCTTGTCTTGATAATCTCTGGGTCTTCGTGGCTTATGTCTAAGCTTACTTCTCCGTTTTGTGCTTCTTTGGCTATCGCCCTTGCCACTATGTCTCGCGGTGCCAGTTCTTTCATCTCGTGATAATCATGCATGAACGTTTCACCTTTGCTGTTCTTCAGCTGTCCGCCTTCTCCCCGTACTGCTTCTGATATCAGGAATGGTGGTGCTCCTTGCTTGTTCAATGCCGTAGGGTGGAACTGGACGAACTCTAAATCTTCTAATTTTGCTCCTGCCCTGTAGGCCATAGCCATTCCGTCGCCGGTCGCTATGTCAGGGTTGGTAGTTTTTTTGAAGAGTTGCCCTGCGCCACCAGTCGCGAGTATCACTGCCTTGCCGTAAACCTCTTTTATTTTCTTTCCTTCCAGGTATTGGACTCCGTGACATTTATTGCCCTTGACTATAAGGTCTGTTGCTATTGTTTGTTCTAATACGCTTATGTTCTTGTGATTTCTGACTTTTTCTACTAAAGTTTTTTCTATCGCGTGTCCTGTAGCGTCTCCAGAGTAGGCTACCCTCCTGCAGCTATGCCCTCCCTCGCGTGTTAGTTTTAAGACCCCGTTTTTTTCTTCGAAAGGAGTGCCTAAGTCTAAGAGTTTCTTGATCATCTTAGGGCCTTCTTCTACCAAGAACTTCACAGCTTCTACGTCATTATGGTAGCAGCCTGCTTTCAGGGTGTCTTCTATGTGTGATTCGTAACTGTCATGTGCGCCTAGCACGGCTGCTATTCCGCCTTGCGCGTAGTTAGTGTTCGACTCCATCATGTCCTTCTTGGTCAGCAACGTGACTTTGCCATACTTCGATGCTTCTAATGCGAAGTTCAAGCCAGCGATTCCTGACCCGATGACGATGAAGTCGGACTTTTTCATCCTTCCCTCCGGATTATTTTCTGGCTTATGTCTAACGCTTTCACCGAATGTGTCAGCTCTCCTACTGAGATTACGTCAGCTTCGGTTGATGTGTATTCCCAAAGGTTTTTTTCTGTT
>VGLX01000015.1 GCA_016866645.1 Candidatus Woesearchaeota archaeon
GAAGGAAGGGAAGCTGTTCGGATACCCGTTCTCAGGGTACTGGAAGCCGATAGGCACTTTCGAGCAGTATGAAGAAGCGATGGTAGACCTGGAAAAAGGAAAGTTCAGACTGTGATTCTAATATACGTTACGTGCAAGGACTTAGAAGAATCCAAGAAAATATCTAAACGCTTACTGGAAAAAAAGCTTGTAGCATGCGCAAACTTCTTCCCAATCAACAGCATGTACCTGTGGAAAGGCTCTATCAACGATGATAACGAATGCGCTTTGATATTAAAGACAGTAGAAAAAAAATTCAACCAAATAGAAGAAGAGATCAAAAAGATTCATTCTTACGAATGCCCGTGCATAATTTCTATAAAAATCGGGAAAGCGAATAAGAAATATTTAGAATGGATAAAAAAAGAAATGAAGGGTTAAGCTTTTTGAAGCGTTCCCCAAGTTGTTTCGAACAGTCCGTTCAGAGCTGATGCGAAGTAAGGCGTGTTTATCCATATGCCCATGTCATAAGTCGGGTGTACTTCGTCGTCGTGCATCACCATGAACATCAGTTCTTTGTTGTCAACGATGCAGAACCTCGCGCTTATCTTGTCTGTCTTCCTGACTTCTATGCTCTTAGGCAAGGCTTTTACAACTCCTACCGCTTCCTTGTCTATTGGAGCGACTATCTTTACGTTCACTCCTTTCTTGCTCAGCCTTTCAAGTTCAGGGCCTAATGCTTCAAGCTTTCTAAGTACGCCTTTGTTAGTTGTCATTATCGTTACGTTGCTTTTGGCGTTTTTGATCATTGACTCTAGGTGTTGGTAAAGGTTAGGTCTTCCTCTGATGACGCCTGACAGGTCTGAAGGTTCTACATGCTCGATGCCTTGCTTGTGCAGCAGGTCAAGCTCTTTCATAACGTCTGTGCTTTTGAGCTCGTCGAGAGTTTTTATTTTTTCTTTTGCGTCTTGGTGTAAAAGCTTTTTGACTCTTTCAACAACTTCTTTAGGCTCTACAGCGATGTATTTTATCGGCTTGCCTAGCTTCATCACTATGAACCCTTTCTTCTCTAGGCTTTCAAGAACGTCGTAGGCTCTTGACCTTGGAACGTTTCCTATGTCTGATAATTCTCCGGCTGTTGACACACCTCTGGATAGCAGCGCAGTCCAAACCCTAACTTCGTAGAGATTTAGACCAAAGAACCTTCGCAGGTTGTTCAAAAATTCTTCTTTAACTATCATTTACCATTCCCTCCTAGGCTTTGTATCCGTCTTTTTTTTAGATTTTTTTAACTAGTTGTTAGATACTATCAGTGAGTAAATAATGGTCATTTATAAAGCTTTGCTTTTTTTTCGTATTGTTCAGTAGTAATTATTTTATCTTACTCTTGAACTTCTTCTGCTCATGATATATATGCTCAACATCAGAAAGGGTGTTGGCTTGGCTTGCTTTCTTGTCATCACTTCGGAGTCTTAAGACTCTTGGGAATCTTAAAGCGTACCCTGACTCGTATGTCGGGCTTTTCTGTATCTCTTCGTAAGCGACTTCTACCACTATCTCGGGCTTTATATCGACGTGCCTTCCTTTCTCGCTGATGATATAAGGCTTTAGCATGCTTGTGAGCTGTGCGAACGTTACCCCCTCTTCATCTTCTTTTTCTTTGATTCCTGTGCCTACCATGCCGCAAGGCATGAATCTGCTGCCTGACCTGCAGGCCAGGATAAAAGAGCTTAGCACATGGGCCCTCTTGCCTTCTCCGTAAGTCCCGCCGATTATGACCAGGTCTAAGGGCTCCAGCGTGGGCTTAATCTTCACCCAGCCTCCGACTTTCCTTCCTGAGGTGTACTCCTTGCTCATGCTTTTAAGTATCAGTCCTTCTACGCCGTCTTTCAAGGCTTGGTCGTAAAACTTTTCCAGCTCTTTCTCGTCACCGGATATCACTGCTCGAGTCAGGACTATCTTCCTGTGCACGGGCTTAACAATCTTCTCGATGAGCTTTCTGCGCTCATCCTGGGGCTTGCTCATCATGTTCTCCCCTTCGTAATACAAGACATCGAATATGTTTATCTCTACCGGCAGCTCTTTAGCCATCTTAGATATGTCATACTTCCTTCGGATCCTTTGGCTTATATCTTGGAAAGGCTTGTACTTGCCTGTCTTTGGATCGAACCCTACAAGTTCTGAGTCAAGTATGAACGTCTTACCTGCAACATGGCTTTTGACAAGTTCGACAACTTCTGGAAATTGTTTAGTTACGTTCTCTAATCTTCTTGTGAACAAGGTTATCTTATCATCCTTCTTGTGTATTGAGCAGCGGAACCCGTCAAGCTTATAGTCTGCTAGCACTGGCTTGCCTAGCGCTTCTAACGCTTCGCTGATGCTTTCAAGCTTTATCGCAAGCATGGGGTTTATCGGGGTGCCGACTTGGATTTCTATCTCTTCTAATGATTTTATCCCGTGGATTTTCAGGTTTTCTGCGACGATACCTAGGTCATTGCTGAGATTGTAGGCATTCTGTACAGATTCTATGAATTTGTTGTAAGCTTCTCTTGCCAGCCTCTCATCTTTTGCTATTACAAAATCGTACTTATCCAAGCTTTTCAGGCTATCAAGCGAGCTTATTTCCAACGTGTTCGCAAAACTTTTTCCTGTCTCATCTTTGAATTTGTTGCTCATCTCTCTGCCGCATTCTAAGCATTTCTCAGTATCGGGCATGATGGCCTTGCATTTCTCGCACTTGAAAAACACGCCAATGACTTTCGGATAGAACGCCCAGACTATAGCATCTCTCATAGTGCCTTCTGCTATTCCAATCCTTAATTCTTCAAGTATAGTCTTGACGACGTATTTCGCCTCTAACGGTGAGGCATTGCTTAGAAGCTCTGATATCAGGCCCACTTTCCTGTTTACTGTACCTTCCCCTTCTAGATCAGGCAGTTTTGATATGTTATCAACCACTTTTCTTATAGTAAGCTTTTGCGAGCCAAGCTTGGTCTGCTTGTTAGTCTTGACCAAATCTTTAGCAACCTCTCCTAAGTCTCCGGTTTTTTTCCACAGCCTTTTTATCTCGCCTTCTGATGTTCCTGTCACGTTCTGTATGACCTTGATTATAAGCATAGAGCTCATGCCTATCTTTCGCTCGTCCCAAGGTGGGAAGACCCTGCCTTCCAATAAGTAGATGACTTCTTTGATTACTTCTTTAGGTGATTTTTTTAAGAATTCAGAGATTATGTAAGTTTTTTCTAACCTTTTGGTTGTTTTTCCAAGGCGTTCGTAGACTTCGACCAAGTCTTGGTATATCATGATTATCCTATTCGGGTTTTTGGCGTTTAAATAATTTCCTTTTCAGTAGAAATCTTCACTCTTTCTTATCTAACTTTTCCAGCTTGTACAATGATATGTACTCTTCTGGTTTTATGAAGTGGTTGTATTTCTTGGATAGCTTCTTCAGCATCTCTGACTTCGTCTTGAAGCCTTCGTACTTAGCGTATTTAGATGAGAAGTCTTTCACTGTCGATACTGTGACTTGGCTTACTTTCACGTATCCTATCTCTTTCTTGTAGAATTTGTCTGAAGGGCTCGTCTCATAGCATTTTAAGTATAAGTCATCTTTCTTGCCTTTTGGGAGCCTTATCGTGTTGTGCTTGAACATTATAGTGTAAGCTTTGCCGGTCTCCAGCTTAGGCGTGTTGAAGTTGTAGAAGTATAATTCGTTGTCAAAATGTATCTTTACGTCAGGGAAGTCTTTTTCGACTTTTTTGACAACATCGTCAATACTACTGTTCAATGAGTATTTCTTTATTACTTTCATACGGTTAACCGTGTGTTACTAGTTTTAAAAATATTATGGTTCTAAAAGCTAATTAATGCAAAGTATCACTTTTAAGTGATTATTTAAGAAAGGTTTATATAAAAACGCAACATCCCTCTTATCGAGGGTGTTATCAATATGGGCAGGTTGCTACTAAAAAGCTTAAGCGCAGCGGTGATATCTTTAGGTCTTTTGCTAAGCCAGCCGGTTATTTCTCCTTCAATTCAAACCGTAGCATATGCACAAGAAGAGTCCAGATGGGGATACTCAAAGCGTGGATGGTATTACACGAGAGAAGAAGCTAAGCGGGTGTATGAGAAAGAATACGAAGAAGGTGAAAGGTTAAACAATTATATCAAGTTCGAAAATGGGGAGTATATTGGATCTAAATTCGGCAAAACATTTGAGGTTTCTGAAAATTTTATAAAACAAACCCTGAAGCAGCTAGAAGAGACTTTAGAAAAAGGCTACGCAGAGCACATCTTCAGGCTTGATTGTTTTCACAGCCACTTGTTTGTACCAGAAGAGTCATTCGACAAGTACAAAGACCTAGATCATGTTGAATCTGCTAAAGTTTACGTATATGATACGCAACTTGGCGCTCTATACCACAACGCAGAACATTTAACTGCTGTAGATAAAGAGGGTAACATAGACCCTATAGCAAAAGATCTTATAAGCAAGAGAAGCGTGTTAGGTTGGTATGACGGTAGACCGTTAGAGCAGACCCACCCTACAGAAGACATGCCCCTAGCTATTCGAGAGGCTAACAGCGCAAGCATACCTGATGGTTATCATACGATAGGTTCTTTGACTTTTAAGGCAACTAAGAATGGTGAATTTTCCATCTTTCACAAAGGTAAAGAGATAAGAGTGGACATAAGCTTTGATGGTGACGATTATTATTAGTGAGTTCTACCGCAACATGCAAAATAGTAATTACTGTATAGTAGTTACAAATAGTAAGGTTTATATAGACTGAAAACAATATAATATCAGGTGAAAAACTTGAAAAGGAACATACTAAAAGGAATGAGCATAGCGGCGATATCAATAGGCTTGCTAGTTAGTTCTCCGACAATAACGCCCAGACTTGAGACCTCATACGCAGAAGAATTCGGATGCAACCTTAAGGAAGACCAAGTTAAAAGAGCATATGAAGAGTATTATGAAACCTATCCTCAAAGGAAGAACCGCATAGCAGTAAAAGAAGGCAGGTACATAGCAAATTACGCTGACAAAGAGATAGAAGTACCCAAAAGGTTTATAGAAGAATTCCTAAACCATTTAGAGCAAGCAAAAGAACAAGGCTACTTTGAATACTTATTCCATGAAGACCTAAACCACTGCCACGCAGGGCTGCCTGAAGAGCATTTCAAAAAAGAATACGAAGGGCTAAGCATGGCAGAGATAAGAGAAAAATCATTGAAAGACCCGAAACTGATGCACTTATACCACAGCAGAGAAAACTTAACACCAGAAAGCCCTAAAAAGAATAATAGGAACTTTCTCGGATATTTTGATGGAAGAAAAATAAGGTTAATACATCCCAAGAAAGAAAACGAACACCACACAGTATTTGACTATGACAAAGAAGAGATGAAAGAACACGACAGTTACCAAACAGCAGAAGGCCTCTTGATATATTTTCAAGCCCACAAAAATGGGCTTTTCCAGTTAAAAGACGGGACAAGGTTAGACATAGAGTTATGAAAAGATTTAAATCTTCTAAACCCTAAATTAAGGGTATGCCTTTATTGTTCTCAGCAGGAGCAGTAGTGTTTAGGGAAGAGAATGGCGATATTTCTTACTTATTAATCAAGAACAGCCTAGGACACTGGGAATTCCCAAAAGGGGTAATAGGCGACGAAATAAAAGGGGAAAAGGCGAAAGATGCAGTGGTTAGGGAGTGCAAAGATGAAACAGGCATAGATGACCTTATCTTTGTTGAAGGGTTCAGGCAGAGCATACATTACTTCTTCAAGAAAGGCGGAGAGACTTTTTCGAAAAGGGTGACGTTCTTCCTGGCAGAAACGAAGAAAAAGGACATAAAACTGTCACCGGAGCATACGGAGTACGCATGGCTCAGCTATGAAGAAGCTTTAGATGTCATAACTTTCGATAACTCAAAGGGCATTTTGGAAAAAGCAGACGCGTTCCTAAAAAAGTCTAAAAAATGAGGACGGCAATACTCGCAGATATACACGGGAATATTGAGGCTTTGCAAGCGGTTGTCATGCATGCGAAGACACAGAGGATAACAGGCTTCTTAGTCGCCGGAGACATGGTAGGATACGGAGCAAACCCTAACGAAGTACTGCAGCTGCTGCAAGAGATAAAAGCCGTGATGATACTCGGTGATCATGACAAGTACTCAACGAATTCAGAAGATATCCGATTGTTCAACGAATACGCGCAAAAAGCGATGCTATACACGAGGAACGCGCTAACTCCAAAGAATAAAGAACTATTAAACAGCTTGAAAGAGACTTACGAACAAGTGATTGAAGGAAGGAAAGTGTTCATGGTCCACGGCAGCGTCAACGACCATTTGAAAGAGTATGTTCACGCGACGACTCCTGATAACGTATTCTCGGCCATGCTGAAGCAGGCTAAGGCGGATATCCTGATAATGGGGCACACTCATCAGCCGTTCGTGAGAAGAATAATGGGCAAGCTTATCATTAACCCTGGCTCTGTCGGACAGCCGAGAGACTACACTCCTAAGTCTGACTACTGCATTCTTGACACCCAGTACATGCAGGCGACGATACAGAAAGTCTCTTATGACATAGGCAAAGCTGCGAACAAGATAGTTGCGGCAGGCCTGCCAAGGTATCTGGGTGATAGGCTGTTCCAAGGAAGGTAAGAAACTAGCTCGAGGTTGAAGCAGACGTGGCTATCGTCATGTTCATCACCATTATTGTCATCATCATCATGTTCATCATCACTAGGTTGTTTGTCAGCTCTTCTTCTATCTGATTGTTTACGATTTCATTTACGACATCGTTTTCTATATCTTCAGTTTTTAAGCCTGAGTTGTTTATTATTGTGTACATCATTGTTGCGCTTTTTGCAATCTCGTCGTTAGATTTGAATATCCATCCTTCAGTCTTAGGCAATGCGCTTTCGAAGAACTTGTAGGAATCATTGAGCTCTTTTATGAGTCCATCTGCTTTCATGCCCTTTTCGATGACCCTTCCTGTATGGCTTAGCGAGATTTCTACTGCAATGTCATGGTCCCACTTGCCTTTGTTAATATCTTTGTTCTTTTTCTTCGCGTATTCGTAAACTTCACTTGCTGCCTCTACTAGCCTGTCAAGGTTCAACGATCCGTTTGCAATTTTTCCGGAGTAGCATATCATCAGTTTTTCTGCCTCTTCAGAATCCCATTCCATTTTAGGGTATTCTTCTGCAGTTTTGCATAGTTTTTTTGCTGTTTCAACTAGTGCGTCTTCGTTAAGCTCGCCTTTGAGGATTTCGTCTAGGTATTTAGCTGCGAAGATTGCTGCGATATTGCCTTCGAAGTCCTGTTTCTCGATTTTCTTGTAAAGCCCTTCAGCTTTGGTCACTAAATCTTTTATAGGGACATTCTTAGTTATGGCAAATTTTGTGTTGAACAATGCTACTGCGTCGGCAGATTCTTCGCCCCATGTGCTCCAGAACCCTAAAAGCTTCTCACCTTCATATTTGCCTGTTTGCAGGGCTTTTTTGATCTCTTTAGCCTTTTGTATGATGCTATGTTGGCTTAACCTATTCTTGTACATATCGTTTAAGTGTAATAATCCGTAATTTATGGCCTCTTCTTCATCTAGCTTGTACTGTTTTGCTACTTGCATGAATTCGTTTAAGCAGTTTAACAGGCCGTCAGTTGGCGATTTACAGATCGTTGAGAACGGAACTACAACTTCTGCGATTTTTGGCTTGTAGTCTTTCAGCTTTTCGTAGTTGTTGTCTATTGAATAGCATACTTTGGACACTTCTTCTGTGATAGTTTCCCTTGTGAGTGTTGTGCTTTTCATTTTTTTGCTGTTTTGATTAATTCTAGGGGTTTTCGTTTATAAACCTTTCTATTGTTACCACTTTAAAATAGTAATATTTAAAAACTCTTGGAAAAAGCATAAGCGCTAATGAAAATACCAAAATTATTCGTATCGGAAAAAGATAAAGAAGAAATAAAGGAAATCGTCCAAAAAACGCTAGTCGAGAAAATCCTGGCAGAAGACCTTGGAAAAGAAATAAAAGAACAACTAGAAAACCAGGAGATATCCCAAAGGCTACTCGTTGTTTACGAAAAAAACGTAGAACCTAAAGGCTATAAAACAAGAGAAGAAAAAAAAGGAAAAGCTAAACATATTTACCTTGAGATTCAAGAATTTGTGAAAGAAGAGACAAATAGCATCCTTCAAGATATTCTTAAAACTGAAAAAGGAATAAAAGAAGACGAAATAACTCAGACCAACTATGTTTTCACCATAATAACAAAAGATGTAATATCCAAACTTCATTTAGGAAACAGAGGGGACCTCTATGAAAAAACAAAAGATGAAACACAGCCTGACGGGCAATTCGTTGTCTATCACTGCCCACTTCTAGGCGGAACAGTAGAATACCTGAGATTCAACAAAGAGCATAACGAGAACCTCATAAGAGTCCTCAAGAACCGAGGCTATAACGTGATTGTAACCTTCAGAGAAGCTAAGTCGGAAAAGAAATAACTTTCTTGCTCACCAAAAATTATAAATACTTAATTTCTTCCTAAACTAATGATGTCAGACTACCTTGCACGATGCCAAGTCTGCAACGCTAAGATAGGCAACAATGTTTGCAAAAAGTGCGGAAGAAGCGTTTGCGAAAATCATTACGACATGGATACTGGGCTGTGCAGCGCTTGCAAGCAAGGCAAGGTCTTCGTACAAAAAGGGTTGAGGTGAAGAATCCTATGCAAGAATTCGTGAAGATGCTAAAAGAGAAGCTGCCGAGGGATAACATACATACAGGGATGGTAATAAGCATAGCAAGAGACAGGAAGCTAGAAGACAAAGTCAAAGTTTTAGAATACCTACAAAACCAAGAGAACGAATGCAGGGAATGGCTGGCCAAGAACAAAAACGCCGCCATGAACTCCAAGCGAAGAGACTATTCTAGAAAGCTCGAAGAGATACAGAGTATGAAACAACTTCTTGAAAAGATATGAACATAGACTTTAACAAGCTCAAAGAGACTCAGAAAAAAATAGCGGAAACTGTAGTCTTAAAAGACTCCTTTAAATTAGAAAGCGTGAGCACCATAGCAGGGTTCGATTTGGCGTATCATAAGAAGAAAGTCATATGCGCAGCCGTAGTCCTTGATTTGAAAACTATGAAAATTATTGAGAAGAAGCGCACGGTCTCTGAAGAGAAATTCCCTTACATCGCCAACTTCCTTATGTTCCGAGAAGGGCCGCCGATAATAGGGACATATCACGAACTAGAAACAAAGCCGGACATAATAATGATTGACGGCGGAGGAGTCTTGCATCCTCTGAAAAGCGGAGTCGCAACATACGTAGGTGTAAGCCTAGACAAGCCCAGCATCGGCGTAACAAAGAAGCTGTTATGCGGCGAGGTCTACGAGGGCAAGATATACGTCGAAAAAGACACTATCAAAGGAAAAGTCAAAGACCTGAGAGGCGAAAGAGTAGAAACTAAAATAGGATCCAGGCCTATCTTCGTAAGCCCGGGCCATAAGATAAGCATAACCACATCTGTTAAGATAGTCCATATGTGCTTAAGCGGGAACCACAAGCTCCCAGAACCTTTAAGATTAGCCCATAGGTACGCTGACGACCTAAGGCAAGAACTTGTCGGTAAAGAGAACAAAGAACCTGCTGAACAGGATTAGTACAGCTTTTTTTCAACGAATTTCTTATGCACGCTTTCCTGAATCTTTTTAACAGTGTCTGATATTATGACATCATAAGGCTTTGCGCCCTTAAACCTCTTATGCTCAGGCCTTAGCATGTTGAGGTGTTCTGCAGTCCTCTCGATAACAGCGCACATGTCTGGCAGGTCATACGTTATCTCGCCGTTGCGCATGACTTCCTGGTTTAGTTTCATATAATGCTTATCTGAATGCTTAAGAAAATCATCAATCTTATCAACCCCTCTGGAGAGTATGACATCCCTGTCAGCCTTACCATCCTTGCCTATGACCCTGTAAACGTCCAGCTGCCCTGGAAGAGTGCCTTTAGACGGCTCGTCTATGCATACCTTACAGATATTCTCCAGCTTGCCTGTTTGGTCATTGCCTCGCTGGTGCGCAGCCAACTTGTAAGCGGCGCCTGGAAGCCTGTACGGATTCACCGCAAACGTACCTATCAACAACGAGTTTATCTCTGCGCCTTTCTCAAGAAGGTCGTATATTATCCAAGGCTTTAAGTCGTTCGATATCATAATTCTGGACTTATCCAGCCCTGCAGCGTTGAGCTCTTTCCTATGTTTCTTTACTACATCTGACGTTATGTTGCTATCATTCCTTATCTGGCACTGTATCCCATATTTTTTCATCACTGCTATCGCTGCTGTAAGACCGCTGTCTGAAGAGAACGTGTCTATAAGGAAAGTAGGCCCTATACCTTTGGTCTGCCTTATCTTCTCCCTCTTCACAGCCTCGCTGTCACCATGGTTTATCCTAAAATATGCCATAAGCTGAAGCTCGAAAGCGTCAAAATCATTGCCTATATGGAGAACTGCTGAGTGTGCAGAGCTGCCGCCTATCTTGTAAAGAAGCTCAGGATACTGCCTCACTATCTCAACATTTGACGTCCCTTTGAATCCTGCTGCTAACGTCGCCCTCGTGGCAGCTAATGCTGCTGGAGGGTAAGCCCTTCGTGAGCCACCTTCAAGAGTTATTACATCAGTCTTTCCGAACTCTGAAAGAATGTTTATTATATAACTTGCCTGCGTAGCTATCGCAGTCTGGTAACCCCACGTGCCAAGTATTAAGCTTTCAGGAAACTGGCACTGCTCGAACGTGCCTTTTATGCTAAGGTAAGGCTCGTGCGGAAAGATAGGTATGCCTTCTGGTATCGCGTCAACTGTCAGGTTAAGCTTCCTGTTGCTCCTGAAAAAATCTATCGTCTTCTGTGAAAGGCCTCTCTCAGAGAACGCTGCGATAAGCTCATCGTTCATATGCCATGATGAGAGCATTCCGAGTATCTGCTCAAGCCCCATGCCTAATAAGTAGTTATCCTTCTCTACCCTGTCTACATTAAACTTTTTCCCTTTAAGGTCAGCCTGCTTTTTAGCGAACTTCCTCACCTTTCCGTTGATCACAGCCGAATGGCCGTCTGAGATGAAATCATCCTCGCCAACAACTTTGTGATACCCTAATCGGCGTACAGCCGCGTTGAAAACAGCATCCCTTCCTGCAATCCCTGCAACAAGGTTCGTGTCTGCCATCGTGACTTCATAATAATCCATCAAGCCGGTTACAGAATCCTTGTCAAACCCTAGAAGGCACGGCTCTCTCGGCATCTTCAGCATTTCCTCTTGATATAATCTTTTGTGGTAAGATAGTTTATCCCTACCTGTTTGCACATCGCGGTTATCGCGTCATCTGCCTTCTTCTTTTTTGAGAAGCCCAGTTCTTTAACCAGCAGGTGCGTTGACGCGTCTAAAATTATGTTCACTTCTGATTTCGGGAAAATCTGCCTTATTCCTGATGCGGTCTGGTATATGCATATGCCCATTACTACGCCGTTGATGTTGAACTCGAGGCCTTTGCCGAGGCCGTATCTCTGCTTCAGCAAGGTGAATATGTTCATTTCCATGTCAGGCACGCCTTCAACATGCCCTAGCCATTCAGTTGACTGCAGCCCTGCCCCGTTAAAGAAATGCTTCGCGTTAACAACATATTCTATGCCTCCGTCAAGGCATTCTTCTGCATCAAGCTTTCTTATTCCGAATGTTTCCTCAACATCCTTGAAAGAGAACGCGGGCTTTACTTTTTCAGCAGGCTCGCCGTTATAATCCTGGAAGAAAACATGCCTCGGGACTATAAGGCCTGCCCTCTTATCCTTCACGAGTTCTAATAACATGTCTGTAAGCTGCGGGGATGTGGTCTTGCCTTCCGGAACCCCGAGTTTGTTAGCATGAGGCTGATCCTTTAATAGCAGGTTATGCACAGGATAAAGTCCGCCGTTCACTGCGAATTCTGAGCTTTCTTTCGTATGGACGTCTGAGAGGAGTATGTACATGTTTGACCCTTCGCTGGCTTTTTTTGCGTTCTGCTTCTGTTTCAGTGTTGTTCCAGCGTAGAAGCTCCCATTATCATCAACAAAAGCTTTCCCCCAGTCCACCCATGTTGTGATTTTCATTCTCCCAACCACATAGTATAGAATAAAAAAAATAAGAGAAAAAAAGAAGACTCTTAAAGCTTAGTGCTTGCTTTTAAGTCATCTATCCTTAAAGAGTACTGCTCTTCGTCGTATACCCCATCTGCTCCAGGCTGGCCTTTCTCATCTTGGCTGTCTGTGAGCATCCTGTCAACTGAGCCGTTGAAGTCATCGTCGACATAAAGCTGTTTTACAGTGTATCCTTTCTGCACTTGCCCATTACCTGCATCCATGTCCGGGACTAGTATGTCTATCTGGACTATATCTGCTTTCTTGTCCTTATTCGTGTCTACGAAGTACTTGTTTACAGTCAGCACAGGTAATCCGTGAGCTTGAGAAGGATCTTCTATTGCCATCACACCAAATAGTGTTATAGCTGCGTACTCTACCTTTTTCTCAGCGCCGTCTAGGCTGTAATTAGGCACTTTGTATTTTTGCGTTGCTGCAAAAGCTGCTCCGCTGTACAGCGCCGCTGCTGTCCCAACGATTGCGCATAATGTTTTTAGTTTTTTCATATTCTTTTTCCTCCTGAAATATTACTTCCAGAGGTGGGATTGGTAGCGTGTTTATAAACCTTTGCACAAGCTGTATTAGGTTAGCTTTTTTATATGTGGTTTCTGAGTTGGGTGAACGTGTCTAGTTTGTTTTGTTGCCATGTGGTTATCATGGTCATTATGGTTTCTAGTATTTTTGCTCCTTTTTCTTTTCTTAGTC
>VGLX01000016.1 GCA_016866645.1 Candidatus Woesearchaeota archaeon
TCATTTTTCCTAATCGTTAATTAACGATTAGAATATTTAAACTTTTCGGTCGAATCCAAGACGAAAATACGAAGAGAAAAGCCCAAATATCAAATCCTACTCACTAAAAATGGGTGGAGAAAAGGTTTTAAATTAACGACGGGCTTAGGGAACAAATCTTTGTCACGGTTTAATTCATAAAGATGGATCATGATATCAAACTCTTTGGACATCTCTTTTTTACTTCTTTTTACAATAAGTTTAGATAAATAGGGTTTTGATGCATCATCTATTTTTCCAACTTCATTTGTGGACATCGTACTTCTTTTGAGTATGATATTACCCGTTGTTTTAAAATACTCATTGATAAGCTTGTTAAATTCTTTTAAGGATTTATTTTCGTCTATTTCGGGCGGTATTATCTTTTCAAACAGTTTGGTACCTGTTGTTTCATTAAAGAAATTGGTACTTACTTCTTTTATGTGGGTGTTATAATAATCCATAACACAAAGTCCGATTCTAACATCAGACCATACGGTGCTATGGTCGATTTCTTTTTTTGTATTGAATATTTTATCGAAAACGTATAAAGCTACGCATTCTCGTATCCATGAGTCATCTCTTTCTTGGGTGTTATATTTTTTTATCCAGTCAGCTATTCGTAGTCCATCAATAATTTTTAGTTTATTTAATTCTTCAAGCTTATTGAGTATAAACGATTTGTTATCGCTTTGAGAAATTGATAAGTAATTATCCATAGCAATCTTGATTGGTTCAACTTGTTCTTCTAGCCTTGCTTTTTTCATTTTGATACAACCTTTATCTTTTTACTAGTTCTGCGCGTATTTAAACCTTTCTTTTGTAACTACTGCTCAGTAATAAAAATAGTAAGGTTTATATAGTCTTAAAGCTATAAAAATGGTTAACATGTCAGACCTATATCAAACAAAAGAATGGGGAAGCCTACCTGCCATGGAAAGGGCTTATCTACTTCCAACTATTGAAGGAATCAGAGAAGGATGCATTGTCAGCACAAAACAAGTCCCCAATATACACTCTTTGGAGTACTGCTTAAACCAAAAAGGATTAAAATATCACAAGAAAGAGAGTATTGTTATCGCTTCAGCTAATGAAGAATTCTTAGAAAAGATAATCAAAGAGCTAGAATCAATGAACATAGCTCATTCTTTTAAAGGGTTGGACAAGAAAGCAGATAAAATCATAAAAGAAATAGAGATCGGATACCATAAGAATATGGGTGAATTCTTAGGGTATCCTAAATGTTGTACTAATGGGTTCATTAAATCCACTCTAAAAAGGAAATATGCAAGCAATGAATGGTTTAAGAAAGCCGCAAAAGCGTGTATAAAAGGAAAATACGACCCATTATTCGATTACATATTCCATGTCCCTCACAGTATAGACTGTAAAAAAAGTTTGAGATTATGCAAGGATATCAAAGAATGCTTAGAATGTTACGATAAAAAAGCGGCTGAAAATCTAAGAATTTTCAACAGAGGGCACTTAGAGAAAAAGGTTAGGAAATGTACCACAACATAGCAAAATATTCAAAACTGGAATCAGGGCTTTTCAACAGCCAGGGCTATCAGCCTTTGATGGACTACTCGCCTATAGAGAAGATGGTGAAATCATATTCCTTCCATAACATGAAGAACGCGAAGATAGAATACAAGTCAGATGTAAAGCTGGAATACAACCTCATGCTGGCCAAGAAAGAATACGACGCTTCAAAGCCATCAACGACTTACACCCATATCAGCGTTAATGATTTCCTCAACCCGGACAGGCCAATAACACAGTTCATAGGCAAGAGCGAGGAAGTCAAGCATTACATAGAAGAAGCCTTCGAAAAGACAGCAGGCGAGAAGCTGCCCCAGCACATAATCATAAGAGTAGTCACAAAAGACGAGCTTAAGGCATTGCATGAGAAGAACAATGGAGTATGGTCCGAGGGAATAATGGGCTTCGCGATAAACAAGACCATCCCGGAAATATTCGTCCGGGAAAACCATCTGGACGCATTGATGCTCACGCTAGGCCACGAGCTAGGCCACGTATTCACCAAAGGCTTGGCCAACCAGCACAGCGAAGAGGCTAAAGCTTTCGCTTTCGAGATGGCATGGATAAAAACCATCATAGAATACAACATCGCGGGCTTGAAACACTCATTCAACATGAACCCTAACCCTGCCAAGAACGGCTTGCACGACGTAGCGTTCAGCTTCGTCAAAGACCTGCTAAGCAAAGGAAAGAAAGCCATACAGGTATACTGGGACCTAGCCCGAGGCATAATCACAGTAGAGAACATCTACACGTTCGAATACAAGGTGTTTTAGAAAAATGGCAACTGATAATATAATTGGGGATACAATAATAAAAATAATGAACCTTGAAGAAATACCTGATGCGGAGAAACAGAAGTATACTAAAATCTTCAAAAGCTTCCCAGATATAAAAGACGATGACATAGCCTTAACCTACGCCTCATACGTGCCTTACGCAAAATTAAGGACTTACGAAGCAGACGGCAAAATCATAAAGACAGTTATTGTATTAGGACTGTTCTTCTACGAGCTTTTTGATGATGAAGAAAGAGAAGCTGTAGTAGCACATGAATTAGGGCATTATATTCACAGAAAGAATCGTAGCATTAGTGAGGCAAAAGAATTATCCGATAAGTTTTATGAGTTAGAGTCTTACTACAAAAGGAGGGATTCAGAAGAAAAAGTTGTTATTACTTACACTGATGAAGAAAAGCATAGAATAAAAGAACTTCAAGATATCCATAATGCTTACGAGTTTTACGCTGATGACAAAGCTATAAAATCAGGGTATGGGGAGCAGATACTTTCTTCATTAGAGAAGATTGCTGAAAAGCATTACAATCGTTTAAGCCGGATGAGCAAAGAATCAGTCAAGGCAAGGATAGAAAGGCTGAAGCAGATGAATAATAGGGGTTTTTAAAATGATAAAAAAACTATCAAAAATATTAAACACCGACATTAAAGACTTGTATTTTAGTTGGAAAACTAAAAAGTGCTATCCAAAACTTTCTGAAGAGTTCAGCCTTATAAAAGACGGCACTGTCAAGATGGAGTATGGCTCTTACATAACTGTTGCGGGTCTTTCACCGGTTGATGATAACGAGTTTTCGTATAACTACAGATTAGTTAAAAAACCAGTTCTTATTACAAGCCGTCTTTTTTTAGATTTCAATAATCCGGAGAGATTCTCAATCATAGCCCACGAGCTGGGGCATTATGATTTTTTCTGCAACGCACCCAGTCTCGAATGCCTGAAGAGGAGAATGTTATGGGGCTTAGTTCATTATTACATGGACAGCGGCTATTTTGGTTCTTTATACAGCGATTATCTTGTCTCTTTGTCCGCTGAAGGCATGAACACAAAAATTTTAGATTACCTATCCAAGTATGTACATAACGATAAGAGAAAAGAAAGAATTAAGAGATGGAATCTTCTGAAGGAAGTTTACGCAGACAACAAGGCTATTGACTCAGGGTACGGCAAGGCATTACTTGACGTGCTTAACAATCTTCATGAAAAATTCGGCTCAAGGATTAGTGAGAACGATGTCCTTTCTGAGAGGATTAAGAACTTAGAAGAAAAACTGAAAACGGATGTGTTTTGAAAAATGGAAGAAAACCAAGAAACAAAAATTGAAGAAGTCAAGGCATTATACGTTAAGGTTTTGGAAAAATTCCCGAGCTTATTATTTAAAGAGCCGAGAATAGATTATGACTCTTCGGGGGGCAGGTACGCAGCCATGTCAATACTTGACGAACGCGGCCGAAAAGACCCTGTCGTGCTCGTTGGAAGAATCTTCTTCAGTTTAGAAGACAGCGAGAAAGAGGCTATCTTCGCCCACGAATTAGGCCATTACTGTACTATGAGAAACTACAGTGTAGAAAGGCTTAAGCGGACGAGCATGTGGACTTACAGGTCATCATTTTACGAGGCATCCCACGCCCTAGCCAACAAAAGGTTCTCTCACGAGATCAAGAGGCTCCAAAAATGGACAAACATGAGAGAAATAGACGCTGACAACAAAGCAGCAGAAGCAGGATATGGCAAGGAAGTGCTCCAAGCCCTGAAAAAAACTTGCGAAGAAAGCTGGGAGAACTGCTCGATGATAGGCCAGAACAGTTTGCTGGCAAGGATAAGCAATCTAGAAAAAAAGCTTAAACAGGAGCCGTTAATAGAATGAGCGATGACAGGCTAGAAAACATGTGTTATAAGGTAACCAAGAGCTTTGAACAGTTAAGAGAGAACGAAATCGGCATAGAATACCATCCGCTAAAAAGAAGTTACGCTTCATTGGCCATTTCTAAGGAGAGTAACACTTTCAGGATGATCGTCGGAAACCTTTTTTTCGAATTGCCTGAAGAAGAAAGAGAAGCGGCCATAGCCCACGAGCTAGGGCATTACATCCGTCTGAGAGGCAGAGGCGATAGGAATAAAGGGCTTATGAAAAAGCTAAACATAGAGTTTATGAATTATTCTCTGAGCGGCATCGCGAAATCAGACCTCCGGGCTGAGAGGCTCATGAGAAGGGTTAAGCTTTCCGAATACGATGCGGATAAAAAAGCAGTCGAAGCAGGATACGGCCCGCAATTATTATCCTTGCTCAAAAACTTAGTCATTAAGCATGGCTCGAACAAGAGCATGGATAGTTTAATGCAACGGATAAAAACTTTAGAAGACAAACTCAAACAAGGAGGAGAATAGAATGAAAGACAAAGTTTTGGAAGAACTAAAAAGGATTTACTCAAAAGTGACAGAAAGGCTCCCTGAGCTGAAGAAGGAGGAGCTTAGCCTGAGATACTCAGAAAATATAGACTACGTGATATTCTTGATGGTTGATGAGAAAAAATTCTTAAAAGAGAACAAGATTGTAATCAGCCCTTCGATAACAGTAGGCTTGAAGTTCTTAACTTTTACTGAAGAAGAGAAAGAATCAGCAGTATCTCATGAGTTGGGGCATTACTGCCGTTACAAGCGGAGCAGCCCTGTCAAAGTAGAGAAGAGCATGCTTTACGTCCAAGTGCTGAACGCTTATGCAGCTAACCCTAAGATATGGGTGTTGGAAGAAATGGACTATGAAATTAAGCACAAAATAGGCAGGGTTAAGAAGTGGCATTACATGCAGGAGATGTACGCGGACAACAAGGCTTTTGAGGCAGGCTACGGCCAAGCGTTGCTGAATGTTTTGAAAAATCATATAGCCACGTATCATGACGCATTAGCGCCGGTTCATAAGAAGGAGCTTAACCTAAGAATCAATAACCTGGAGGAGAAACTAAAGGCAGTATAATGGCAAGCTACAGCAAAGACAGGCATGCAGGGAAGATAGGCTACATATTCAAAGAGTATTACAAAATCCTGAAGAAATTCAAGAACATAGGATTAGAGGAGCTTAACATAATGTACTCCCAGGAAGCGGATAAGTACGCGGCCTTGTCTGCAGGAGAATACCAATCATTCCTAGTCATAGGCAAAAAGTTTTTGACCTTAAGCAAAGGCGAGATGCGAGCCGTAATAGCCCACGAGCTAGGGCATTATGAAAGGCTGAAAGATTACAGCCGGAAAAGGTTCATACTCACCAACCTAAGGGATGAAGAGTTCTTCAACTACGCGAAAGAAGGCAAAACCCAAGGCAAGTACAAGCACAGGTTTGACATGCTCAAGAAATGGTCTTTGCTGCACGAGATAGACGCAGACAACAAAGCGTTAAAAGCAGGCTACGGAGAGCCTATGCTGAACATCCTGAAAAGTTTCACCAACAGCAAAGAATTCGGAACAATGCACCCGTTACTTAAAGAACAGATGATGCTGAGGATGAAGAGCCTGGAGGACAAGCTGAGATGCTAAGCGACATGATAGAAGAAAACCAGAAAGCATGCGAGAACGTCTACAAAGAAGCCCTGAAACTCTTCCCTTACATCAAAGAAGACGAGATGAGGATAGATTACTCGATCGCGTATCAAGGAGCTGCTGACTTTTCAATATCATGCAAAAAATCAGACATGAAAGAAGGAAGGTTCGACCCATCTATAAGGCTGGGAAACCAATTCTTGATGCTGACCCCTAACAAGAAGAGGACAGTGATGATCCACGAGATAGGACATTATATCCACAAGCTGAAAAAACATCCGAGCATAGAGCGGGCTAAAAGACTTTCGCGCTTCACAAATGAAGCGAACTTTTACAACTCACACCCGTACATATCATCCGCTTTGCGATTCTTAAGCAGCAAAGAAAAACACAAGATGGGAAGATTACAGAAATGGTTCATTATGAAAGAAGTATACGCTGACAACAAGACATTCGAGGCAGGATACGGAGAGCACATGCTGGAACTGCTTTACATGATGGAACCTGGTTACGCTGGTCTCCCGAAAGTGTTCAGGAAAGAAATAGCCGCAAGGATTAATAACCTGGAAACAAAGCTAGGAATACCAAGATGAACAACAAAGCTGAACAGCTCAACAAAGATCCAGGATACTCGCTTATAGAGAAGGCCTATGCTACTGCTTTGCAAAAATTCCCGAACATAAAAAAAGAAGAGATATCCTTAAACGTCGTGTTCGACAGCTTAGGCAAAGACTTCATCCTAGGCATAGTCGTGAACTCGCCTTCAGAGAGCATTAAGTATGGCGTTAAGGCAAGGATACTTGCAGGGCTGCAGTTCTTCCTATTCAAAGACAGAGAGATGGAAGCGGGCATAGCCCACGAGCTGGGGCATTATGAGCATGCTATGAAAAGCTATAATGATAACAGGATTTTGAGGATGAAACGATTTTTTGAACAGACAGCTAAGTATGCGATGCCTAACTTGTCTACCAGCATCAAGCTTTTGTTCAACAAGAAACACAAGCACCGTTGGAAGAGGCTTCAGAAATGGTATATCATGAAAGAGATGTACGCGGACAACAAGGCTTTCGAGGCAGGCTACGGCGCTTATGTCTTAGCTGACTTGAAAGTGCTTATGCCTTTCCTGTATTCCCAAAAAGGCACATCTGAGCTCACATTCAAAGAAACAGAAGCCAGGATTAAGAACTTAGAGGAGAAATTAGGAATATGATGGGCGCTTACAAAGATTTTTTGGAGAAACGGCAGACCCTCATAATGGTATATCACGATGTTGCTAAAAAGTTTAAAGATCTAAACGTTCAGGATGTTACAATCAAATACGCTCCAGATATGGACGACTATGCAGTGCTCTCGCCTTACGGAGAGGATGAGAAGCGCAAGAAACCAACCCTATTTGTAGGACACCTGATGTTCAACTTAGACAAGGAAGAGATAGAAGCGGTAATAGCCCACGAGCTGGGGCATTATGTTAGGATTAAGAACTACAGTTGGGAGAAGTTCAAGAAACAATCTGATTGGAGCCAAGAAATCGGAGATTACACGAGCCACATGCTCAAAGACGAGGCTGTCAAGCACCGCGTAAAGAGGCTCCAAAACTGGTACTTCCTCATAGAATCTTACGCTGACAAGCAGGCCGCTGACAAAGGATATGCTAAGCACATAGTCTCCTCGATTAAGAAGATTAACCGCTGGCATGAAAAAGAAATGCCCCTACTGGCCAAGCGGAACGACGCTAAACGCATCAAGAGTTTAGAGAAAATCCTGAAGGAGAAACGATGAGTTATAACCAAGAACTGAAAAAAGTTTTAGAATCTACTTATGATAAAGTCGTAAGAAGCTTTCCGTAGATAAACAAAGAGGATATAAAAGTAGGCTTAGAAAAAAACGTTGATATGATGGCTCTCGAATGCGAACGAGTAACTGAAAAAGAGGGGATATCAGTAAAGTTTTACCTGTCTGGAGGGCAAGGGTTCGGATGCTTATCTTCTGAAGAGCTTGAAGGCGTTGTGGCTCACGAATTGGGGCATTACGCGCATATGGCTAAAGGAAACAGTACCGACAGCATAATGAGGCAGTACAGGTGGACTCACATGTCAGATGTTTGTTGCAACCGTAGGCTTATGAACCGCATTTTAACAAGGCTTGACAAGAGCTATAAAAGAAGAGTTTACAGGCTTAACAAGTGGTACTTATTATCAGAGATAGACGCTGACAACCGAGCAGCGGGCGCTGGTTACGGCAAGGGGTTGTTAAGCGCTTTGAAAAGCTTTTTGTATAAATGCACAGCCAACAAAGAAGATACGCTCATAAGGATAAGAAGCTTAGAGGAAAAACTAGGATTATGAAAGCATACGGAAAAAAACAACCAACAGAGGAAGAGAAAAAATCTTTGGAAGACCTCAGACGAGTCTATGATAAAGTAGTCCAGAGCTTCCCGCAGGTCAAGAAAGATGACATGGTTTTGTTATTCTCACAAGACATACCTCATGCAGGCTTCACACATTGGACTGGAGTTGGTTATAACCAGCTTAAGTTTTACCCAGCAATACTCTCAGGGAAGAATTTTGCAAAGTTGTCTGAAGAGATGAAAGAAGGATGCATCGCTCACGAATTGGGCCATTACTGTGACGCTTTCAAACTTATCAACAAGCTCTCAGGTAAAGATTTTTACAAGGACCTGAACCATCCTGTCATCCAAAGGATGATAAGGCAGAAACGCATAACCAAGAAAGCTTACCTTTACGCGGGTTATTCTCCTCTGATAAGCGTGTTGAAGGTTTTCAGCAAAAAAATCAGGCATACTGACAAAAGGCTTAAGCAATGGTACTTAGTTTCTGAGCAGTACGCGGACAACAAGGCTTTCGAGGCAGGCTATGGCAAGCAAGTCATAGAAGTGCTGAAATATTTCAAGCCGTTCGCTAGTCCTAGTTCCAAGACTTATTTAACTGCCAGGATCAAGAACCTGGAGGAAAAGCTTAGGGGTGTAGGAAATGTTTAGCGCTTACGAGGAAAAGTTGAGAATGCGTTATGAAGAAGTAGTGAAGAAATTCCCGCATATAAAGGAAAGTGATATCAAACCAGAATTCGACCCCGATTACGGAGTTTGCGGCTTAGGATACAAGCTAGACTTAAACAATTATCATGACTGGGAAACCGATTATTTGATAACCGCTGGCTACTCATTCTTTGAAATGCCTAAAGATCTGCAAGAAGGAGTTTTAGCGCATGAGCTGGGACATTATTGCCATGCTGCTAAGCATCAAAACTTTATGAGGTTCGTGAGGCATAGGAGATGGATCAACGAGTCAAAAGAAAGACTAACTAACAAGATGCCTGAAAGTAAAGGGACACATAGGGATACAAGGATGAAGCGGTGGTACCTTCTTAGCGAGATGCATGCTGACAACAAGGCTTTCGAAGCAGGATACGGCAAACAGCTGTTAGACGCTTTAAAGTTCCTACGAAGCACGAGCCTTGTGAAAGAATACGTAGACAAAAGGATTGAAAACCTAGAACTAAGACTACACGATTAGCTTCTCTTTCTTCCTAGCCACGTCTAATAGTAATTTCTTCTCGGCCTTGGCTACGGAGTATTTTATCTTCTTCACAGATTCTGCGTTGGCAGTTATGCTGTCGATGCCCATCTTTACGAGTAGTTCTGCCATCTCAGGGTCGGATCCTGCCTCGCCGCATATAGAAGTCTCGACGTTATGCTCCCTGCAGACGTCTATGACATGCTTTATCTGCCTCAGCACAGCAGGATGTTTCTCGTTGTACAGCTTTTGCACTCTGGAGTTATCTCTGTCTATAGCTAATGTTAATTGTGTAAGGTCGCTAGTCCCGAGGCTGATGAAGTCTACTCCTTCCTCGCATATCTCTTTTATCATCTGTACAGCAGCTGGCGTCTCGATTACTGCTCCGAACTCTATGTTTTCCATAGGCTCTAGGTTAAACTCTTTGAGCATATCCTTAGCTGCCCGTATCTCATCCACGTTTATCACTAACGGTATCATGACTCCTACGTTGGTGTAGCCTTGGTCATGCACTCTTTTTATAGCCTCGAACTCCGCTCGTAAAAGTTCCGGCTCGTCCAGGCTTCTTCTTATGCTCCTCCAGCCTATCAAAGGATTAGACTCTGTGGGCTCTTCCTCGCCGCCTCTCACGTCCTTGCACTCGTCGGTTAGGGCGTCAAAAGTCCTGTACCACACAGGCTTGCCTCTGAATGCCTCCGATATCCTGCTGACATCCTCTGCTATGCTTTGAATTAGCTGTTCTTTCCTGCCCTGCCTGATCATGTAGCTGGGATGCTCGCCATGCTTGGTAAGGATAAGGTTATTTTTTAACAGGCCTACGCCATCAGCTCCTGTCGCCGCAGCCTTTTCCACGTGGTCCGGCAGCCCTATCACTACCTTGACTTCGGTGACTGTCTCTAGGGCCACTTGCTCCGGATCAGCAGGCTCTTTTAACACGTCTTCTTTTACCGGCTCTTGTCTAGGCTCTTCTTTGACAACTTTTTTTGAGAAATTCGCAGGAGTGGACCTTATCACATACAGGCTGGTGCCTTCTATCGCATACTCGACGTCTTGCGGCTGGCCGTAATAGTCTTCCACCCTCAGCGCCATGTCAGCTATCTTCTTGATTTCCCACTCGTTCAGCTTTTGGGCGTTGACCTTTTCCTGAAACACGTTCCGCCTTATTGTGTAGCCCATGCTAGCGTCTAGAGTGTACATCCAGTCCTGTGGGCTGACCTTTTTTGATTTTACTTCCATGCTCTGCTTGTTGATTACGTACTGGTCAGGGCTGATGTTTCTTGAGACTATAGGCTCTCCCAATCCCCATCCTGCTTCTATAAGCATCTCGTTGTTATCATCGTTTGCAGGGTTGGTTGAGAACGCTACTCCGCTCTTATCGCTCCTGGCCATCTTCTGGACGACTATGGCTATAAAGGCGTCCTCATGCGGAATATTGCTCTTGGCCCTGGAATAAATAGATTTAGGCGTGAACAAAGAAGCCCAGCACTTCTGGACAGCGTCTAATAAGTTCCTGTTGCCTTTGACGTTCAAGAACGTGGCATGCTGGCTTAGAATGTTATCAGGTAGCCCATCAGACATCATTGAGCTCCTGACAGCGACGAACGGAGGCTCCCTGCCTACCTTGATGATGCTCATAGCCTCTTTGCCTAGCTTCCTGAACAGGTCCTCGTCAACGTTCAGGCTGTCGTAGCTCTCAAGAATCTCCTCAGAGATGTTATCAGGAATCCTTGAGTTGAGTATGAAGTCGCACACGCTCTTAGAAACCGAATGCAAGACTGACTTGTCCTCGCAGTTCAGGTTCTGGAGCATGGGATAAATCTTATCGGACAGGCTTGTGCTTTGTAAGAACCTCTGGAAAGCGTCAGAAGTGATAATGAACCCTTGAGGCACAGGGATTCCGGCATTGGACATCTCGCTGATGTTGACGCCTTTAGTCCCGACTAGCGCTGTGTCTTGCTTAGAAACATCTTTGAACCAAACAACGTTAGCCATTCCGCCTTTCGAAACCACCCTTTTAGTCTTATAAAACCATAAAAAACTATATAAATATTTCTGAAAATGTTTTTTCAACCTGGCTTCATCTAGATTTCACAATTTATGTTTACACTCAAGGGCAGTATTTTATGCTGCTGTACACTTTACCATTATAGGTTATCTTTAGAATATCAAATGAGTCACTAACTTTAGAGTAAGTGTCTATTATTTCATGCACTAGGTCTTCGATGCTTTTAGGTTGCATGATATTCGCTGAGCAGAATCCTTCGCTAGCTTCATCATGTGTCTTGTATCCTAGTGTCGTAGTGGCATAAGTGTTGTGATTGTCTTTTATACTATCTGAAAAGTCTGATATA
>VGLX01000017.1 GCA_016866645.1 Candidatus Woesearchaeota archaeon
TTTGTTCGCGTCTACGTTCAAGTTTTCTCCGACGGATGTTTCATAGTAGTCTGTTTCGCTAGTAGGTCCTTTAAAGGTTTCCCCGTCACATAAGATGTCGTCGCAGCTTCTGGCTTGGAACTTTATCTTTCCGGTAATGGCTTTTCCGGTGGCATGCGAGACTATTTCTTCGCTGGTCAAGGTTTGTCCCACTCTTATTGGGTGTGAAGTCGAATTTAACAGTTTTGGTTCCTATGTTGCCTGCAGCAATACCCCCTTTCTCGTAATCGAGACCTGAAACGGTTTTCAGAATCGAGGCCTAGTTTTTTCAGAATTAATGCTCGACTAAACCCTGTCGCATCCGCGGGACTTTCCAATCAGGATTCGCCCTTCCAAGCCCAAAAACCTAAAAACAGCGAAATTTTCCTGTTGCAAACTTGGGACTCATTTCCCGTTGCACGAGCGGGACTTTCTTGTCGCATCCGCGGGACTTTCTTGTCGCATTATTGGGGCTTGTTGGCTGTGCATCATGCCATTCAGTTTTGTTCTTTCAGCTTTTTTTCTATCTCTTTTCTGAGATTGCTTATGTGCAGCTCAAACTGTATCTTCATCTTGTTCCAGTCTTCATATCGTAATAGCTGCCCTTTGTAGTTTATGGCGTTCCTTTTCAGCCTTGCAGTTTCGAGAAATTCCCAGTCCAGATCTAGTTCTGGATGTTTTAGGCATAGCCACGCGTTTTTGCACTGATGGTTCTCTGCGCTTACTTTATCAAACAGCAAGTACGCTTCGATAAGCATTCGTAGCGATTCGTAATAGTCTCGGAAGACGAATGTCCAGTCTGTGCTGTCTTTGTTTATGTTTTTCGATTTTTCTTTGATGAACTGCAGCCCTTTTTCTGATACGCTTAGCAGTGACTTTATCAGCTCGTAGTCTATTTCGTTCTTTTCTTTGATGTTTCCGAAGGCTATGCATTTGTCGTACGCATGCTCTAAGCTTTCTATGTCTAGGCTCATATTCTTACCTCTGCGAAGTCTTGTACGGACCCTTTGATTACGTATCCGCCTATCACGTTCTTGACCAATCCGGTCTTGACTTCTTTTATCTCTTCTTTTGAGCGGAACACGTGCAGCTCTATGTTCTTCCTGAGCTTCAGCTCGTATTCGTGCTTGTTCAGCCCTTTTGGGTTGCCGTATATGAACAGGTCTATGTCGCTTTCCTTGTACCAGTCGCCTTTCGCGGCGCTTCCGAAGATTATCGCTGTTTTTATCTTCTCAAGGCTTATTATCTTGGCTATCATCCCGCTTCGGTATATCTTGTTTAGCATGTACATTTTCTTTTTAGCCTTGAACACAGGGTTGTCTTCTCCGCATGTGAAATAAGGGAACTTTCCTTTGTCTTTGGTTTTTCCTATCATTCCATCTTCTATGTATTTTTTCAGCCACTTGTTCACAGCGGCCCTTGTCATTTTCGCCTCTTTCACGATCTCTTCGAAATGCCAATGCTTGAGCGGGCTGTTCTCCAGCAGGAGTTCCAGCACTTTGTCTTCTTTGCTCGGGCTCCCCATAAATCAGTATATCTTAGATATACTATTTAAGGCTTTCGCCTCTGAGCGGTTCAGCGTCGCAAGCGTCAAACAAATACATCTTGCTCTCATCGAACCATCCGCATTTCACGTCTTCCAGCCGCACGCCTGTCCTGAAAGACAAGGCTAAGGCATAGCTGGATAGCTGCGAGACTACCTTGTCGATGTCTTCCTGCTCGGCATTCGGCTTATAGTCTAAAACCCATGCTTTGCCGTACTTCACCTGCAAGATGTCGATATGCCCGCAGACGCCTACGTTCCTGTCCTTGTCCCAGTACCAGACAGGAACTTCAACAGCAACGGTGTCGCGGTCGCAGTTCAGCATTAACGTTTCTACTATTGAGTGCCTCTGCCTGTTGTTAGCGACGAGCTTCAACACCGAGCCCACTACTCGGCTTAGCTTCGCATTGTCGATCACTTTCAGGTTCACTGAGGTTTCTTTTCTGAGCTGGGAGCATCTTTCGTTATCTTCGATGAAATACCTACCGTCAACCCCGCCGATAACCTTAAAGACGAACCTTTTCAGGCCTTGGAACTTTCCAAACGCTTCCAGCTTCCCTTTGTGGCATCGGAAATTGTATACTATTCCGAAATGCTTGAACACTCTCCCTATGATGAGCGGATGCTTATGTTTGCTTAGGACTGTTTGGCGTATGCTTAAGTATCCTAAGTCGTATTCTTTGACCCATCTTGCTATCGTGCTTTTGTGCAGGAGTACGTTATGATTTCGATATACTATGTCGCGCACTTCTTCGCAGTTGAGCCCTTGGTTGTAAGCGCATACAGAGCTTAACACGACTTTGATGCTTGACCTTTTCCTTTCGAAGCTTAGCGAGAATCTGTGATGGCAGCTGTTGCAGAAATACCTTTGTTTCTTCTTAGTTTTCAGCTTACGGATACCTCTTTTGATTATACTGCTTCCGCCGCAGTAAGGGCACCTGATCTTTTCCTCCATAAAAAGAGCATAACTCTTCTGTTATTTATAAAACATATAGCTAAAATTTCCGGCAAATCCGAAAAATCTCCACTATTCTTACCGTCGATAAACTCCAAGGTACTGGACAACTGGACAGGCGTGTGCAGGAAATTTATAAACCCAACAGTGTTTTTTGTTATAAAAAATGGCAATAAAAACAGATAAGGAATTAAACTGCCAGAATGAAATGAGGATTAAAATAGACAAAAAAGAACAACAAAAAATATTTGAAGAATTTACTAAAAGATTTAAAAACAAAAATGGTTTAAGAAAAATAAGAGAACAGGTTATAAACCAATCCTTTGTAAGACAGTTTTCGGATCAAACTTTTCAAGATCACCATAGTCCTGTCCAGTGCCTAAATAGAGGATAGGTTTTCCAGTGACATAACTTATAGATACTATCGCACCACCTTTCTCGTCGACATCTGATTTTGCTAGGATTACTCCGTCTATGTCTATTGCCTTATCAAAAGCTATTGACTGGATTGTTGCATCATTTCCGGCTATTGCTTCTGCAACGAATATTTTCATATTCGGCTTTGTCACCCTAACAATTTTTTTCATCTCGTCTTGAAGGTTTTGGTTGCTATGCATCCTTCCAGCGGTGTCCACTAACACCACATCTAGTTTGTGCGCTTGTGCCGCTTTTATCGCGTCGAAAGCTACTGCTGAAGGGTCTGCTCCGTAATCATGCTTTATCACCTTGACACCTAGCTTCTTCCCATGCTCTTCTAACTGCTGTATGGCTGCCGCCCTGAAGGTGTCAGATGCGGCTATGATAGGCTTCAATCCGTTTTTGAGCATCATATGCGCCACTTTAGCTATGGATGTAGTCTTTCCTGAGCCGTTCACCCCTACGAAGACTATCACGTAAGGCTTATCAGCCCGCTTCACTTCTCTTACTAAGTCTATAGGGTTTTCCTTGAACAGGCTTTCTATGCTTTCCCTTAAGCTTTCGATTATTACTTCTTGCAGTTCTGATTTTCTTATCGGCACGTCTACGAGTTTCTGCTTCAAGTCTTGCTTGATCTTTTCTATGACTTCTACTGCTACGTTGTTCTCCAAAAGCGCAAGTTCTAGTTCCCAGAACAGCTCATCGAATTGTTCCGAGCTTATCTTCTTGGTTGTTATCTTCTCTTTTACCTTCGCGAAGAATCCTTTATGCTCCGGCTCTTCCTTGACTGCTTCTATGATCACTTCTTTGTCTTCGTGCTTTATGACTTCAGGCTTCTCAGGCTCTTTCTTCTTGATGAACTTCTCTTTCAGTTTTGCGAAGAATCCTTTCTTCTCTTTTACCTCTGCTTCTTTCTCTTTAAGTTTTCTGAGCTCTTCCTCTTTCTTCTTACGTTCCTCTTCTTCTCGTCTCAGCCTTTCTTCTTCTTTAATCCTGAGCTCTTCTTCTATCCGAAGTTTTTCCTGCTCTTCTTTTCTTCTTCGTTCCTCTTCTTTTTTCCTTTCCTCTTCAAGCCTTCTGCGCTCTTCTTCCTTCCTCTTCCTGTCTTCCTCTAGTCTTTTCAGCTCTTCTTCTTTCTTCTTCTTTTCCGATTCTTTGGCTTTTTTCAGCTCTTCTTCTTTCTTCTTCTGCTCTTCCTCAAGCCTCTGGAGTTCTGCTTCCTTCTTCAGGCGTTCTTCCTCTTCTTTCCTAAGCTTTTTCTCTTCTTCAATCCTGAGCTGCTCTTCCCTCTTTAGCCTTGCCTCTTCTTCTTTTCTGAGCCGCTCTTCCTCTTTCTTCTTCTCCTCTTCCAGCTTTCTGAGCTCTTCCTCTTTCTTCTTCTTCTCTTCTTCTAGCTTTAGCTCTTCGTCTTTCAATGACTTGTCATCCAAGACTATCTCTTTTTCCTGCTCTATGACCTCTTCAGAAGACTCTGTCTCGGCTTTTTTCGAGAAGATTGACACTGCGCTTTTCAGCTTGTCTTTCAAAAACTTGAACATATTCTTAGACATAGCCCTTATTTTGTTTATAAATGTTTTGTGAAATACAATTTTTATGATAACAAATAATTTAAACTAGTTTTGGCTAGAAATAAGGTGGTTTGTTTGAAAGGAGGGTGGTGCAGGCAATGAAAAAGAAAGGGGACAGGATATTATGTTCAAGCTCGGAGAACTTCGTTGATTCTAGTAATGAGTTCGGTTTCAAGCTTTACTCGAACATCAAAGGCAAAGATTCTGGTAATGTGTTCTTCTCGCCGTACAGCATCTCTTCAGCCATGACACTGGTTTACGAGGGGGCTGAAGGCAAGACTGAGGATGAGATGCGGAAGGTGTTCGGATTCACGAACGACTATTTTGAGCTTAGGAAGGCTTACAAGCAGGTTTATGAGATTATTAACAAGAGGGAAAAAAGTTATGACCTTAAGACTGCTAATGCCTTATGGGTTGAGAAGACTTACAAGCTCCTATCAGACTATACTAAGACTATAAAGAAGTATTACGGCGGCAAGCTCAATAATCTGGACTTTAAGAACAACAGCGAAGGCTCAAGGACTAAGATTAACAAATGGGTTGAGAACCAGACTAACAAGAAGATAAAAGACTTGCTGCCTAAAGGCTCTGTCAAGCCTGCCACTAAGGTGGTTTTGACCAATGCTGTGCATTTCAAGGGGGACTGGGCGAAGCCTTTTGAGGAGAAGCTTACCAAGAAAGAGGCTTTCAAGACTCTCGGCAAGACTGTCCAGGCTGAGATGATGAGGTTCAAGAAGCTTGAGCATTTCAGATACTTAGACACAGGGGACTTACAGGTTCTAGATCTACCTTACAAAGGCGATGAATTATCCATGACAGTGTTCCTGCCTAAGACTAACAGCCTGAAAAGCTTAGAAAGCAAACTCAACTCAAAAGACATATCTAATATCCGGGGCAATCTTCAGATGAGGAAAGTTGACGTCTACTTACCTAAGTTCAAGTTTGACACTTATTGCAGCTTAACCCCTAATTTGAAGGAGCTAGGGCTGAGCACAGCTTTCTCGAGCAGCGCTGACTTTTCAGGGATGAGCGGCAAAAAAGACTTGGCTATAAGCGATGTCGTGCATAAGGCTTTCGTAGACGTTAATGAGAAAGGAACTGAGGCAGCCGCGGCTACAGGCGTCATCATAGGCGTGACTAGTGTTGTTGTTCCTCCGATGTTCCGCGCAGACCACCCGTTCCTGTTCACGATACAGGAGAACACAACTGGAACTGTACTTTTCTTTGGCAGAATAATCGACCCTACAAAGTAAAGATATCCTTTTTTAAGTTTGCGTTGGAAGGGACTTGCCAGGGTGTTAGTTTTGTTGATTCTTTCGGGCTGAACTAAAAGGTTATAATGTTTTTAACACAAGGACCAGCAATACTCCGCCTATAAGTGAAAATATTGTGCTATGCTGTGTCAGCTTAGAGCATGACGTGGGTATCAGCTCGTCTGCTGAGATGTAAATCATCAATCCTGCAGTTGCCGCGATTAGGAATCCTACACCCCATAAGGGTATATATTTAGAGAGATAGTAAAACACTAAAATCCCCATTATTGTTGGAATCGCTGTAGATGCGGACACCAAAAAAGATTTTAGCTTTTTCTTAGTGCAGTAGTAATACGGGGCTGCTGTGCAGATGCCTTCTGGTATGTCATGTATCATTATAGCCAAAGCCACTATCACGCTCATCTTAACATCTGATGTTAAGCCTACTGCTATGGCCATCCCTTCCGGGAAGTTGTGCATGAATATTCCCAGCAGAACATAAGTCGCCGTCCTCCTAAGGTTGCACCCTTGCTCTTGAGCGTTAAGCGACGGGTGAAGGTGAGGTATGGTCCTGTCCAATATGTACATCACCACGGCTCCGGATGTTAAACCTAATATGCAAATCCATATTGATGAGAACTGTATGCTTTCTGGAACTAATTCCAGGAAGGATATTGACAGCATGACCCCTGCCGCGAAAGAAAGCATGTTAAACATGAAAACATTTGACGGTTTCTTAAGAACCCCGGCTAAAGAACCGACTATTGGCCCAAGTGACGCGATTATAATCAGTATCAGTATCAGGTTCATAACCTATTATGAATTACGCTTTTATTTAAATGTATACTCTCTAAGAGAACATCTTCTTAATTGCTATAGTAGCATAGCTTCCTGGCGGAAGGGTGAAGCTTACCAAGTAAGTTGCCTTGTCTTCTTCGGTTATTTCTAAATATTTGACTTCTGCTAGCATGTCTCTTTCTCCGCCTTCTGAGCTTATTTCTGGCATCTCTTTCATTATGAAATCTTCTTTTTTTATTTTGTCCTCTTTCATCAGTTTCATGTATATCTTTTCTATCTCTTTATTCTCGAACTCTGTTAAGAACCCAAGTATAGGCATCTTCTCGTTTTTTATCTTCTCGTCTGAGAATACGAACGTTCCTTGTGAGTAGTCCGCTAATGAGTATTTCTTATATTTCATCCTCAGGTATTCTTCTACTGCTTTGTTGAACAAGTAGCTTTGGTATGAGTTGAGGTATATCCTTAGTATGTTCTTGCTTAGCTTCCTCAAAGAGCCTATGTAGTCTTTGCCCTCCCACCTGAGCCTTAGCGAGAAGCAGGCTTTCCTGAACTCTTTTTTCACTAGCGCTTCTCCGATTATCTTGTTCTTTCCTCCGAATCTTTGGTCATCGTAATAGTTTTCTATAAACTTTATTTTTCTTGGCTCTTCGTCTGCTTTCCTGACCCTTATGACGAACTTGTTGCCTAACAGCTGCCCTAGTTTCAGTCTCTCTTTACCATAACCTAAAGGAGTTATTTTCAAGTCTTTTATCTTCAAGTTTTGCAAGCTCTCTATGCTGACCTTGTTGGCTGACACGTACTGTTTGGTCAATGCTTTCTTGTCTTTCACCCCGGCTATGTTGAAATACTTCTCATTAACCCTTAATTTATTAGCTATCGCTCTTAAAGCGTCCCTGGTGTTCCAGTTCTTCTTCTCAAGGATGAAATACGCGTAGGTTCCGCCATTCAGGGTTAAATCCTTAGGTATCTCTTCCACTATGAAGTCTTCCGGGTTTTGCTTTATCTGGTACATAACAAAAGTTTAAATAATCAAAAGATTATAAGCTTAATGGTATGAAGAGGATAATCATAGTGATTGATGGCATGGGAGACCTGCCTTGCCCAGAGCTGAAGGGCAGGACGCCTTTAGAAGCGGCTTACACTCCGAATCTTGATTTCTTTCTAAAGAATGGCAAAGCGGGTATGATGTATCCTATCAAGAAAGGCTGGGCTCCTGAGTCTGACCAGGCCATGATATCTATGCTGGGATTTGACGTGTTCAAGACGTACACGGGCCGAGGGGTCTTAGAGGCTTACGGATTCGGTATAGACATTAAAGGATACGCAGTCAGCCGTTGCAACTTCTCAAAAGTAGAAGACGGCTTGATAACCCATGTACAAGGGGCTACTGAAGAAGAATCTAAAACGTTTGCTGACAAGCTTAACAAGCTGATGAAACATGCCAAGATAATACCCACTATCGGTTACAGGGCTGTGCTTTTAGTCAAGACTCATTCTTCCTCAAGAGTTACAAACACCCATCCGGCATACATAGTGGTCAAGAATTATTGCTCAAAGGCATTGCCAGTTGCTGGAAAGAAGCTTAGAGTTCAACGATGCAAACCATTAGTTCCTGCTGCTAAGAAAACAGCAGGCATGATAAACGAGATAGTTGAGCTCAGTGAAAAAAACCTTAAAGGCTTCACGTTGATAACACGTGGCACAGGCAGCGAGCTTCCGAAGCTTGGAAAGCTGAAAGGCAAGTGGGCATTATTGGCAGACATGCCTGTAGAGAAGGCGATCGGAAAAATAGTGGGTATGACTGTCCTGCCCAAGTATCCAGACCTGGAGAAGACTTTTGAGGTCATAAAATGGAATTTTGAAGAATATGACAACTTCTACTTGCAAATCAAAGGCCCGGACACTTTCGGGCATAAAGGGATGCCCATAGAGAAGATGAGGTCTATAGAGCAGATAGACAGGGAGTTCTTATCAAAAATAAGGACTTTGCCTTTCGATGTGGTATGCATTACAGCAGACCATTCGACGCCTTGCAGCAGGAAAGCCCACTCAGAACACCCCGCGCCGGTCATAATCTACGGCAAAGGAAAGGACAAGATCAGTTACTCCTCTGAGAATGCCTGCAAGAAAGGAAGCTTAGGATTTTTTGAAGGGAAGAGACTTCTTAAACTAATATAACTTTTATAATATAAAACTATTTAAAACAGTTAGGGCATACTACTCAGTGATGGACCGGGAAATAGTAATCACATACGAGACATTGTATGAAATTCTAAGACGAGAGAAGATACGGCCAGAGATACAGCAGTTAGATAAGACGTTCTTAAAAGACGTCCTGAAATACTTAAGCGAGAAGCAAAGCATACTCGACTCGCAAAGCAAGAAAGTCAGCGTGTTCTCCAGCTCAGAGGCACAGAAGACCCAGAAGCAGGTAGAGAACGTCAAAAGGATGATCCAGGAGATTTACGAGCGCAGAGAGAACAAGATAATCCAGCATGCGATATTCTCTTCAAGGATGTGCGACAACATCCAAGTCCAAGAGATGCTAGAAGAGGAGAGACAGCTTTATGAAGAGATTACAGCCGTGCTGAACAAGTATAGGGATGGAGTCCTGGCGAGCATATTATCATTGAAAAACCCTGAAATTCCTAAACCAGAGGAACCGAAAGAGTTAAAAACCGAAGACAAGCCTAATAATAGACTGATAAGGTTTTTGCAGCCTACGCCGCAATTCATAGGCGAAGACTACAAAGTCTATGGGCCTTACCAGGCAGAAGACGTAGCAGCGTTACCTTTAAAAACCGCAAGCATACTAATCAATAACAACAAAGCAGAGGATATAAAATTAATATGAAAATACCAAAAATAAAGAAAAGGTTTTGCCCTAAGTGCAAGAAACATACTGAAAACTCAGTATTCCAGTCCAAGTCTATGGGAAGAAGCAAGACCCACCCTATGAGCCGAGGGTCTAAGGGAAGGATGAGAATGCGAGGCCTTAACAGGGGTTATGGCAACAGGGGAAGGATGTCAAAAGCAGCCATAAGCGCTTGGAGCATGACCGGAGCTAAGACAAGCAAGAAAGTCGACTTAAGGTTCAAGTGCAAGGAATGCGGCAAGGTATTCGCGCAAAGCCAAGGCTTCAGAGTGAGAAGGCCTGAGTTTAAATAAAACTATCAATTGAGGTTATTTCAAAATGGAAGAACTTGTAAAAGAAACGAAAAGCAGATTCATAAAGGTACGATGCCCGAAGTGCAAGAATGAGCAGATAATCTTCGGCAAAGTGTCTAGTGAAGTGAAATGTTTAGTATGCGACAAAGTACTCAGCGAGCCTACTGGCGGAAAAGGAAGCGTAAAAGCCAGGATATTAGAGGTACTTGGGTAAGATGTTCTATAAGAAGAAAGGACTTCCTGAAGAGGGGGAATACGTATTATGCACTGTTAAGAAAATACTCTTCCACTCAGTGTTCGTAGACCTTGACGAGTATGACCGTAAGGAAGGTATGGTGCACATTTCAGAAGTCGCCCCGGGTAGGATTCGTAATCTCCGGGATTTCGTAAGAGAAGACAAGAAGATAATATGCAAAGTTTTACGTGTCAAGCTTGACAAAGGCCAGGTTGACTTATCACTAAGAAGAGTTTCCATCGCTATGAGGAAAAAGAAGAATACGGACATCAAGCAAGAGCAGAAGGCAGAGAAGATAATGGAACTCTTGGCAATGAAGCTCAACATCGATGTCAAAAACCTGTACAACGATTTCGGGAATAAGATATGGGAAGAGTACGGCAGCCTCAATCAGTTCTTCCAGGATGTAGCAACTGACCAAACCTCTCCAGAAGATGCAGGCATACCACAAAAGTACACTGCGACGCTTAAAGAGATAGTCAAAGATAAAATAAAGCCGCAAGTCGTAGAGATGGACAAAGAGATAGAGCTCAGAAGCGAAGCGCCTAACGGCATAGACCTTATCAAAGAAGCCTTGAAGAAAGCAACAGAGTTGGCGAAGCAGAAGAATTACGATGTGAAGATAAGCTACGTCAGCGCCCCAAGGTATCATGTTAAAATCACTGCTTTAGATCCTAAATCCGCAGACAAAGCCATGACTGAAGTAATTTCAGAGGCTATAAAGTTCATAACCTCCAACAATGGCTATGGAGAAGTTAAGAAATAATGCTTCATATACTTAAATGCGATAAATGCCTCACTTACACGCTGAAGCTCTTTTGTCCTGCGTGCGGCGAGAAGACGCTGAGCCCTAAACCCGCCAAGTTCAGCATCGAAGACAAGTGGGGCTATTGGAGGCGGAAAGCAAAAAAAGAACAGGGGTTGTTATAACAATGGCTTATTTCGTGAAACAAGTTCAAAAAGTGAAGCTGAAAAACGCTACGCTTATAGTCGGCCTTCCAGGCATAGGCAACGTGGGCAAGATAGCTATAGATTTCATAGTTGACAACATCGGTGCTAAGAGGATGTTCGAGATATATTCTGACCATTTCCCCCATGCAGTATTTGTCAATGATAAGAACATGGTAGAGCTGCCGATGATAACCATGTACCATAAGAAGAAAGGCAACAAAGACTTATTATTCCTCGCAGGGGACATACAGCCGATAGATGAGCGTTCATGCTACGAGTTCTGCAACAAATTGTTGGACGTTTTAGAGAAGCACAGCTGCAAGGAGATAGTCACCATGGGAGGCATAGGCCTTCAGAGGATACCTGAGAAGCCTATCGTTTACTGCACCTCAAATAATAAGGACATAATCAAAAGGTATGCCATGACTAACGTTAACAGCAACATCTATGGGGTAGTCGGACCTATAATCGGAGTCTCAGGGTTGTTAGTTGGATTGGCGAAGCACAGGAACATACCTGCTATCGCACTGCTGGCGGAGACTTTCGGGCACCCTACGTACTTAGGGATCAAAGGCGCCAGGGCCATCCTCATGATACTCAACCATAAGCTAGGCTTAGGATTAGAGCTCAAGCAGCTTGATGAAGAGATAACCAAGATCGAGAAAGAAATAAAAACGAAGACTAAGCAGCTGACTATGCTGCAGACTAAGAAAACAGCCAAGAGCGAGCTCAGCTATATTGGTTAATATTTCTTATTTATTTTTTATTAG
>VGLX01000018.1 GCA_016866645.1 Candidatus Woesearchaeota archaeon
TAAAAGGTGGAGTGTACTTAAAGCTACCCGAATCGTATATGCCCTGAGCATAAGCCAACCATGCATAAGAATCCGAAGCGCAAAATCCTATCGGCTGAGTATGCACTAAACGGTACTGTAATACCGATCCTAAGGACTGCCATAAAAGCAGGCCTATAAACATTACCAAAAAAATATCTCCTAAATGTTTGTTAATTTTATCATAAAACCATCGCATAATGCTAGTAGGATATAATCGCTGTTTAAAAATGTGATTGCATAATACACGAAGTTAAAAAAAAAGTTTAAAAAAAAAATAATTTAAGGGTAGACTGTGAACTTCGCTTCGTTCTTGTAAGTGTCCTCGCAGACTATGCTGTACATCTTCTCTGCTATGGACAGCTCGTGGACGTTAGTCCCTGCGCCAGTCATAGAGTTGCCAGTCCCGAACAAGAATGTCGAGTTGCTGTACTCGCAAGTCGAAGGCTCATCCATCTCCATGTGCAGGTAGTTGCTCGGCGTCACGTAGATGAACACTATCTTCGGCCCTTCCAGGTCAACATCCACTGTGAACGTCGTGTTGGCGCTCGCCAGGTTGCCTGCCTTGTCCATGCATTTCACGTAGTAAGTGAAGTCACCTACTCCAGGAGCCAAGACCTGCTCGTGGTAAGCCTCTCCTGTCTTGAAGAAAGCCACCATGTTAGTGTACAAGTCGTCAGTGTTGCTGTATCCGCAAACAGCTTTGCCGTTCTCAGCGCCTTCCGCAGTCGCGACCTTCAACGTGACCTCTTTCTCGAAGAAAGTTCCGGTAGGCCCTATGCTTATTATCTGCAACGGATCAGTAGGCAATAGGCTGAACTTTGAGCTCTCCTTATTCTTATTGCCAGCAGCATCTTTGCATCTCATATACCATTCGTATTTGGTAATGTTTGTCATGTCAAGAGTTGTCTTGCACTCGTACAGGCCATGCATGACAGTGTTCACTGACAACGGCGACATCTGGCAGTCGAACTTGCCGCCCATAAGGTCAAACTCTTTATCTGCTGTGTCGTACCTGCACTCAGCCTTCTCGTTTACATAGATGCTGAATCCTGTGTAAGGCGTCCCGCTCGAGATGTAAGAGCCAGGCTCTATGCTCATCTTCTCGACTACCGGAGCTGTCATGTCAGGCTCTGGCTTGAGAGTGAACCTTATGAAATAGTCCTTCTCGTTCTTGTTGCCCATGGAGTCCTTGCACCTGATGTACAGGCTGTAAGTGTCGCCTGTCTTCTTCAAGGCTTCCTTGGTCATGAACTCCGCAGGTATCGTGAAAGTTATCTGGTGCTCATACACGTATTGTGAGTCTCCGAAGAACGACACCATCTGGTCGAAGTCAGTCCCTATCTTGTCTGATATCTTGCACTGCGCGACTTCATTAGTCTTAATACCGAGGGTTATCGAGTCGTAAGGCCCTACCTTCTCATTTACCTTATACCCTTTGTTTCCTTCATCAGTTGTCTCGGTTATCGTGTATCCTTTTGGTATGACCTCTGGCCAAGTTGATATGATAGGCGCGTTCACGTCATTCTGGTTCATGTTCACGCACTTCTCTTCAGAAGTCCCTACATTAACTAGATAACAGTTTTGTCCTAACGACTTGCAACGGTATAATGAGCAAGGCTTCTCCTTATCTTGGTTGCACTTCTCACAATCCGTGCTCTTCTCAGGTGCGACCCAAGGGCCGCAAGTCATCTCGTAAGTCTTCTCCTTATCGTCTGCGAAGAACAAGTCTATTAATTGGTAGATGGTATACAGCCACATGATAGTGTTGATGGTGCCCATCGTACCGCCGCCTTCCATCTTTCCAGCTTCGCCAGCCTGCTTAGTCAGCTCTTCTGAAACTTTTTCTGTTGCTTGTGTAGTTTGGCTGCTTGTCCAACTGGTACCATCATATACAAAATTTTGACCGTTTAATGATGTTTCTGCACCTTTGAATAAATTACTATTTACACCTGTAGTAGGATCAAAACCCATTTGTGAGTTCCATTGGGTTGTTAATTGTGATGACATCTCTGGAGAGGTAGTTACTGACTTAGTGGTCATCCAGTTGCTTCCATCATAAGCGTATTTTACTCCATCTTTAGTTAGCGCAGTATTTTTTATCGGTTCTCCATAGACGCTGCTTACGCCTTGGCTGAAAGCTTTCGTGCCTCCGGAAGTGAACAGTTTAGGGACTTTTCCAAGTATGGTCAATCCTCCTGTCGCTCCGCTCATGAATGTTCCGCCCATCGCTGAGGTGTAAAGCCCGCTTGCTGCAAAAGTCAGTACCGGGAGTCCGAACCTGCTTACCAGGTCGCCCATGTTCAGTCCTAAGAATCCTCCAGTGTCTTCTTTCAGGGCTTCTCCTTTCTTGGCTATCGTGTCCCAGTTCCCGACGTCTTTCTCTGTCAGCTTATGGCCGTCGAAGTATAATCCTTTCTCTTTTTTTCTCTCTTCTGAGGCTGTGTTAGCATAGCCGTCTAATGTCACTTTGCCCATGTAGTTGAATTTGGCTCCGCAGTCCCCTTGTACTTTGCATAAAGTGTTTCCGCCAATTACCCATTCTGGTTCTGTGCAGTGGCAGTTTTGTACGCATTCCCAATCTTTCTGTGTGCCTATTCCGCCTATGCCAATCTTTCCTGTCCCGCCGATATGCCATTTAACGACGCATTCCATATTAGCTTGCGAGCATACGCTCTCAGCGTTAGAGTTTGGTCCTGTTGAACCGTGAGCGCCTGTCTGCTTTCCAGTCGTGACTGCTGCGCCTGTAACTGCTGCTGTAGTGGCAGGAGTGCTTCTTGTGCTTGAGCTTGGCGGCTCTGTCGTGCCTGATGGCCAGAACTGTAATCCTGGAGGAACTTGAGGAACGCACAATCCTGTGATGCCTGTTTGTTTAGCGGCGTCTGCGGATATTATTCCTGTAGCAGACAATAAGTAACAGTCCCTTAGGTTCTCGTTCTCGCAGCATGTTTTGATCTTGTCACCAGTAGGCTGCTCGTTGCATTTCGAGCAGTCTTCCCACCTGTTCTTCCTGCACGCAGCTTCTATATAGTCTCCGCTGGTCTGGAATGATTTCAACGTATCTGCCGGCTCTTCCCCTAATACTCCTTGCACGCATATCTCTTCACGGTAGTCCATGCATGGCTCGTTCATCTCTTCTCCGTTAATGCATAAGTGCCTGTAATGCCTTGACCCTACAGGGTCCTGGGCTTTTCCGACGGCTGAGTCGTAAAGGCACCAGCTTTCGCCGTTCTTCTTCGGCGTTCCGGCGTTAGAGCTTAAGCCGTCATTGTAAGTTGTTGAGCATTTAGTTGTTGAGCATATTAAATCGCCGAATTTCGGCTTAGTATTCTTGGCTTTCCTGCAGATGCTTCCTAAAGAGTAGTCGCAGTTTCCGCAGTTAGGGTCTCCTGTTGCCGGAGAGTTGCATATGGTGTCCGGTTCTGCGACGTAACCATTATTGTAAGACTTGACCTTGTCTGAGCTGTAGACGTTCTCCCTGTTGCCGCAGCTGTCCAACCAGTATACCTTGTCTCCGTCGCATCCGGTGTTCGTCTGCTTCGCGCAACCGCAGCTTAACAGGTCATTGCTGCAGAGCATATCTTTGTAGAATCCATCTCCTGTCTGATTACCGCTCGTAGGGGCTAGTGAAGCTGACGGGCAGTTCTCCCTTGTTGTGAATTTGCAAGATTCTGAGCTTACGCAGCATCCTTGCTCTTGGGATTTAGCTAGTGATTGGCATTCTAGTTCAGTCAGGATTTCTGGCATCCATTTCATAGTGACGTTGCCGTAATTAGAAGTCTCTAGTTTGCATTTGACTTCTGTGACGAAGAACCCTTGCGAGCCTATGACACAGCAACCTTTCTGGCATTGTGGTATTTCACAACTCGGTGATTCCGACCATGTTGAGCCCGGTACGCTGCCGCATTCTGCTCTTGCGACGTTAGCATAGCATTCTCCTTCGTCGCTGCTATAGCAGCATCCTGTCTTGCAGAAGCTCGTCTGCTCGCAGTTTATAGAAGCGTCTTTATACTTAGGGTCGCATTGCTCCTCTGCCGTGTAGACGCAATAGTCTTCTGCGCTTGCCAGCTTTTCGCAACAAACATCTATAGCCACTGCTGAAGTCATCAAGAACAACGACGAGATTAATAATAAAATTAAAAATTTTTTGCTCATGTTAAAGGCTCTCCTTGTATCGCGAATTGGAAGTAGTAATTGCTGTCTTCTTTGTTCATCTTGTAAATCTTGTCAGGGTAAGGCCTCATCTTCTCTATCCTGTACTTGCCGTGATACGCGAGCATATAGGTTAGCTGGTCGAACTCGCCGTAAGTTGATTCAGTGTTTATCACGTCCTGGCTTACCTTGTAAAGCTCACCTAACGGGTAGTTGAAAGTCTTCGTGAACTTGTCCTCTTTCAGCACAGCGTTAGACTTGGCAGATATTAGAGTTACTGGGTAGTTCACAACGACCTGGACTGATTCAGGGTTTATCGTAGTTTCGACGACCCAGTCTTTAGCAGCTTGGATGTCTAACTGGCCCCATGCCTTAAGCTTGTTCATGTCTATGCATTTCGTCAGCTCAAAGTCTAATGCTTCGTTGAGCTGCTGCTCCATGTCTACCTTTCTAAGCATGCGGTTCCTGCATCTAGAGTCATCTTCCATGTTATAGCATAAGTAGCTTATCGTCACGTCATCATAACGCCTGTAAGTCCCTTCCGGAGTGCTTAAGTATCCTCCTTGCAAGGCGATTCTTCTTATCGGCTCGTCGCCTGCCTGGCCTATGCAGGATATCATGTCTTTCCTTATGTCGCTCATCACTTTGTTCAGGTCTTCCTGTGACGGCGAGAATATGAACACGTTCTTCTTAGAATATAACAATAACAATACTAATATGACTATTACTACTCCTATTATTACAAAAGCCGTGATTTGTCCTCTTTTTCTCATTCTTTTCACCTTCTCTCCTCCTTATAAATTCTTAAAATTATTTAAATTTTTCTATAAATACACTTTTATAGGGTCGTTCCAATCGTTATTATAAATGTCTGCGCAGTTAACATAATAATAGGTAGCGTCTGATGAGCTTACAGTATTATGGTTCGTGCCCCCGCCTGACATCTTGTCACCTGTCCCGTAAGCGAATGTCGAGTTGCTGTACTCGCAGTTCGCAGGCTCATTAAGCACGATATGCAATGCTACGCTGTCAACATATATGAAGTCTAGCTCAGGAGGCTTCAGGTCCTGGTCGAGCTTGAAAGTGATGGTTGCGGACGCTTCGTTGCTCGCTTTATCTAAGCACTTCACATTGTAAAACACGTCCCCTTTGTCAAGCCCTATCAACGGCTGTGAGTGTATCGTAGTTCCTGTTTCGTAAAACTCAGGCCATAACGTGAAATCTCTTGACGGGTCGTCTGAGTAGTAGCATTTTGCGTTTCCATCTTCTGCTCCGCCTTGCGTAATCACGGAAAGTGTAGCCTCACTGATATTGTACAAAGTCCCTCCAGGACTTTTAGAGACTATCTTCAGCTCCTCAGTATTCACTAAGTGGAATTCGTAGCCCTGCTGGTTCTGGTTCTTGAACTCGCTAGTGTCTTCGCATCTGAAATAGTAAGTATTCGTGCCCTTGGCAGTGATGTTTAATATTGTGTAGCAAGGATAGGTTTCGTAATTCAAAGCGTTCGTGGGCTCGTCTTGGCAGTAGAACACGTTCTCCATGTCGTTGTATTTCAAGTCTGTGAATGACCATTTACAATTAGCGGGCTCGTTGAGATAAATCGCGAATCCCGTCTCTGTTGCGTTATAAGGCACAAATCCGTAATCATCTATTGCTGTAGCCTCAATCTTTGGAGGGGTCTTGTCAGGCTCTTTCGTAGTCGTGAGCCTTATCACGTACTCTGCAGTGTTAGAATTCCCGTTGCCGTCCCTGCACCTAACATAATAGTCAAACGTCTTGCCTCCTATTAGAGGGTTGACTGTCATGTTATGCTCCATCTGGTAGAAGCTGTCCCCGAAATAAGAGTTCATCTCATCATACTTTTCAGTATGCTCAGGCGAGACTTTACACTGCGACAACTCATTCGTCTTTATGCCGAATTCTATCTTCTCAAAGTAAGGCGCTTCGGGCTTAATCTCATAACCCTGATCCATCTCATTGACAGTGAATCCTTCTGTCAAAGCCTCAGGCCACGGGCTGATAATCGGCGAGTTGACATCGTTCGGATTAGCGTCATAACAAGCGACTCGGTCGGTACCAGAGTTCTCCTCGATAAAACCGCAATTCTGACCTAAGCTCTTGCACTTATACTCTGTGCAAGCATCATAGAATTTTAGCTCATCAACTTTCTTCTGATCCAAGCAGTACTTGCAATTTTTCCCGCCTGTAGGGGCCTGCCATGGCTTACATTCTGTAATTACATGGTACTCTTTGACTTTTCCTCCGCCGAATATAACAAACATAATAATTATTACTACGATTACTACCACCACACCGATAATAGTGGCTGCTGTAGCACCGAAGAAACTTGTGATAGAGCCTAAGAATGCGGACTGTGAAACTACTCCCCCTATAGCTGCTCCAACACCAAGAGTGTTCATTATAACAAGCATCGAAACCGCTGCGACAACTCCTCCGATTAATGCTTCTCCCATGCCGCCCATACCCCATAGTCCTTCTGGTTTTTCTACTCCTAAATCTTGTAATGCTTTCAAAAGTTTTTCTAATAAGTCCACCATTCCTCCGAAGACTCCATACTTACTCCATTCAGCCCATGCTGCTTCGCTAGGCTTTCCTGAAGGCGGGCCTCTTCTTCCACGCCCGGATAATACGAATCCATCAGTGGTTCTTTCACCGACTATGTTTAGATTCGCTCCGCAATCACCTTTTGATTTGCAAGCCTTGGCCATATCATCAATATATTGTTGTGTTTCACAGTGGCAGTTCTGCTCGCACTTCCAGTCTGACATCCTATTCTTCTTTACCCATACTACTGTACAGTCATTGGTAGCATCATCGCAGTCTCCTTTCTCTTCCCAGAACCTAAAGCCTCGAGGCACTGTTGATATCTGCTCTTTGATAGGTGATTCGTAAATGTCATTATGTAAGCATTGAGAGCTTGTCATGCCTTCCACTTCTGCTTGTGAGCATATCTCTTCACGATAATCCCTGCATGACTCTACTACTTCTTGGCCGTTGACGCACATATGCCTGTAATGCCTCGTCCCAGGCCGATCTATATAGTCTCCTGTTCCTGATTCGTAAAGGCACCAGCTCTCACCATTCTTCCTAAAGCCACCCATTTCAGGATCGTGGACGTTTTTCTCGTCTTTATAGGTCATTTCGCAATTAACCGTGCCGCACTTAAACTCTCCTTTCATATTCTTGCAAAGGGTTCCTTGAGCGTAATCGCAGTCTTCTGCCACATCTTCTAAATTTCCACAGCTGTCTTGCCAGTAAACATCCTCATCAAAGCAGGTTTTTGACTCTTGCGCCTTGCATCCGCAAGTGGCTATAGCACTACAGTACTGTCCAGTATTAAACGCCCCTTGACCAGCGTCGCAAGCAGCCCTAGTCTCGTAAATGCAGCCGCCATCAGTGTTGACGCAGCACCCTTTCTCACTTGCCCTGCAAACATCCAAGCATTTCATCTCGCTGCTTATGCTAGAATCGTAAACCATCTCTAAATCGGGATGCTTAGCAGTCTCTAACGCACATGACTGTTGAGTTGTTAACTTACATTGGGATCCTATGGTGCAGCATCCTAGGCTGCAAGCGCTTACAGTGTCACAAGTAGCGTCAGTATACCATTCAGCGTCTTGGACGCCTAAGCATTTCGATTGAGGCACAGACTTGTAGCAAGTGCCTTCGTTCATGTCATAGCAGCATCCGAGCTTGCAATAGTCAGTCTGCTCGCAACGGGTAGCAGCGTACTTAAAAGCGGGGTCGCAGTTGCTGCTGTCGCCATAAAAACAATAGTCCCCTTTAGCTGTCTTCTCGCAGCACTGCTGAGTCCCAGCACTAACAGGCTTAATAGCATAACCAAAATAAATCATCGCAACTATTATCAGAACAATCTGTAATATGGCTTTCTCCCTAAGAAACCCTTTTTTCATATCTTATACACTAATAATCCCTAGTATAAAAAACTTTTCAAAATTCAATATAATAACTAAGCATTGGTCACTTAATCAAAAGGTTTATAAACACGCCACCCTTCACCGCAATCCAGAGGAGTGTGCGTTTAATTGACAGACACATCTAAATACGAAATACCTTTAGAAAAGCTCAGCTGGAAAGCCGACCCTAAAGAGTTCACTTTCCAAAGCACTGCAGAGATAACTCCACCGACTAATCCTATAGATATCGTAAAAGGGCAGGATGCTGCCAAGCAGACTATCCTTAGAGCTATAGCCTCAAAAAGAAACGTATTACTCCTAGGCCCAGCCGGTTGCGGAAAATCTTTACTGGCAAAAACATTGGCTGAGCAGTACGCGATGAACAAGACAGAGAACATAACGCTTTACGACCAAGTACTAGTGCATAACTTCATAGACCATTACTCCCCAGAAGTCCTGTCGTTGCCTACGCCTATGGGCGCAGAGTTCAAGATGGATATGAAGATAATGATGAAGATTATGCCCGAGGCTATAAAGAACGGCTGGATGATAAACTCAAAACAGGACATGCTCAACGTGCCAGTGATAAGCGTTAAGAACAACTTCTTCTACGACCAGTCCTACAGCACGACAGTAGGAAGCCTGATAAAAAATGCTGAGAAATACGCCGGATACAAGCTATTGGACGATTACAAAGATGTGATAAAAAACAGCGGTAGCGTCTTAGACGCACCGATACTAGAGCTTGAAGGCCAAACACACTCGCTGAGAGATGTATTCCCAGACTTATCAAGAAGCGTCGCTGGCGGAGCTAAGAATTACTACAACCTAGAAACTATCCTAAAAAAATATGAGCGCTTCCCAAAAGTCATGAGATTCTTCGAACATCTGGTTAAAGACGTAGGCGAGAACCTAGGAGTCTTCCACGTGTCGTTCTTCGACTCTTACGGTGGGCAAAACCCTATGGAAAAAACTGCGAAACAAGAAAGATACACGGCTAATGTAATAGTTGACAATGCAGAAACCACGGGCCTGCCAGTCCAATACATCGAAAACCCGACGATACAAAACCTGATGGGAGAAGCAGGGCACGATGCCTTGAACATGACGCCGCCGCACACGAGATGCCAAGCCGGAAAGCTTCACAAGGCCAACGGAGGCATAGTAATAATCGATGAGCTAATAACCATATTACAAAACCAGTTCATGAGGAACTACCTGCTTACAGTCTTGCAAGAGAAGAAAGGAAGAATCGGCGGAGGCCACGGCCTAGTCAGCGGAGGGACAAGCGCAGGGATAGAAACCCAGCCAGTAGACGCTGACTGCATAGTCATAGGCTGCGCCAACGAAGACTTACTACAGTTAATGACTCCGAAGATAGCGAGAAGGTTCCAGTACAAAGTCACGCTAGACGCGACTATGCTTAACACTTTAGAAAACAGGGTAGGCTACGCAGAGTTCGTCAAGTTCAAGATAGAAGAGTACAACGCAGACCCGAAGAACAAAGAGAAGATACCTCACGCTAACCCGGAAGCAGTAGCCGCTTTGATAGAGAAAGGTGTCCGTATGGCGCAAAACCACGGCCACGGCAAGAACAAGCTGACAAACATATTAGACCCTATAGGCCAGATAGTCACAACCGCTGGTCTGATAGCTAACGAAGAAGGGAAGAATACCATCGAGAAAGACCATATCGAAGAGGCTATGAAAGAAACTCGAAAAGTTAATGCTCAATTAGAAGACAGGATGATGGACTACATAAACAACGACTTCATCCAGATCAAAACCCAAGGCGAAGAAGTAGGACTAGTCAACGGATTAGCTGTTTCGCAAGACGAATTCGGACTGGTGAGTTACGGATTCCCTGCAGGGATAAAAGCCTCAGCATCAGAAGGGCACAGCGACGGAATAGAATACATCGATGACCAGTCCAACCTCGGAGGAGACTTCTACAAGAAAGCCAACCACATAGTCGAAGCTTACCTCAACAAGAAGTTCAGCAAGAAGAAGATGAGCCAATGCTCAGCCAGCGTAAGCTTCAAGCAGAGCTACTCAAAAATAGACGGAGACAGCGCCTCAGTAGCAACGACGCTAGCGCTCTTATCAGAATTGTCCGGCATGCCTGTAGACCAAAGCTTCGCGATGACCGGCTCGATGGACGAGGAAGGAAGGGTACAGCCTATCGGCGGAGTCAACGAGAAGATAGAAGGATTCTACAAGGTCTGCAAGAAAAAAGGCATGACAGGCAAACAAGCGGTCATAATCCCTGACTCAAACGTCCAAGACCTAATGCTCAACGATGAGGTCCTTAATGATAATGACAAGTTCAAGATTTACAACGTAAGAAGCATAGATGAAGTCGTAGAGATTGCGATGCACGCAAGCATGGAAACAGTAGCTAAACGCATAAACGACAAGCTCGAGATTTACTCTAAACGCCCGGAGGGGAAAAATGCCTAACATGTTCAAAAAATCACCTCGGCAGCTGCCGTTAGAAGGGTGCGAAGGCGTCGAGAAAAAGAAAAAATTCGCTTACGGCAGAGTGATAAAATGGGGGTTAATAATCTACTGTTTTTTCATTTTCAGAAGCTGCTTCGGCAACATGACCCCTCAACAGCCGCAAAAGATTAGACAAGAGTCAAGCATAGAACAGATTCTTCCATCAAAGTTGGAGCGTTATAACGCAGATGAGATTAGGGTAAGAGAAGGTTTTTTAATGGGCGGCAAAGAAGTTTATAAAAACAACATCCACTTAGGATACTTAAGCGAAACGAATATAATCACTGATTTAAAAGGCGAGCCTGTAGGTTATTTGAACAACAGCGGAGTCTATAACAGCTTAGGCCAGCATA
>VGLX01000019.1 GCA_016866645.1 Candidatus Woesearchaeota archaeon
AACGCTTGCGGAGATGTTCCGTTGGGAACGTCTGTGAAGCAAGAATGGACTGGCGACGCCCAAAACTTGGGATAGCCAGATGCCCCATCCGCTCAGCGGTGGGGAGGTTCACTTACTGCAACAGCATCAATCTCTACCTTAGTATCTTTAGGCAGCCTAGCGACTTGGACAGTGCTCCTTGCAGGCTTTGAGATGAAATGCTTCTCGTAAACCATGTTCATCTTTGCGAAGTCGTTCATGTCTGATAAGAAAACCGTAGTCTTAATTACTAATTCTATGCTTGAGCCTGCAGATTCTAAGACTGCTTTCAAGTTGTTTATTACCTGTTCTGTCTGCTCTTCTATGCTCGGAGCCATCTGGCCTGTTTCCTGGTTTATGCCTAGCTGCCCGGAAGTGAACACGAATTTTCCGTAAGACTTAGCCTGTGAATAGGGCCCTATTGCTTTAGGTGCTTTGCTCGTTCCTATTGTTTCTATTTTCATACCTAGCCTTTTACCAGTTTGTTCTTATAATTATTTCGCTTTTTCAAGATGAAAAATGATTATACCCGTTTAGGATAATAATGTTTATAATATCTAAGAGGTTTTAATCCTTTAGAAGAACCAAAAAGGGGTTGAAATTAATGACTGGTTCTAGTGGTGCGAATAAACCAGAGAAAAAACTTATATACGCGTTCGGAGAAGGGCATAAAGAGCTCAGCGACTTACTAGGCGGTAAAGGAGCCGGGCTTCACGAGATGACTAAGCTTGGACTGCCGGTGCCTCCAGGGTTCACGATAACCACCGAAGCGTATAAAACCCATAACTGGGGAGGTAAGATTTCTGATGAGCTATGGTCTGAGGTTAAAAACGCTGTTTCAAGGCTTGAAACTTTGACAAGTAAATCATTCGGGGGAGAAAACCCTCTGCTGCTTTCAGTAAGGTCTGGCTCGAAATTCTCAATGCCCGGAATGATGGACACCATCCTTAACTTAGGATTAAACGATAAGACAGTCAAGTTCTTAGCACAGCAAGCTAAAGATAATAGATTCGCATATGACTGCTACAAGAGGTTCCTGCAAAAATTCGGAGAAATAGTCTTGACAATACCTGAGCAGACGTTCAGCAAGCAGTATGACCTTATTGAAGAAGCAGTAGACACTAACCGGAACATCTTGCTTGATTTCTTGTTAAAAGACGAGAAAGCGCTTTCAAGGATTAAGAACAAGCTTTACTACCGGTCGTTCTCCGACAAAGAACCAGATTATCAAACCGTGAGGGATTATTTGAAAGATTATTACGACCCTGAGAAGCATATGGGCTATACGTTAAGACATTTCCTAGCAGGGTACTTCACAGAATACGTCTTAGGCTCATCTTCTTCTACAAAGAAAGGCACTGAGTTGCAAATAGCACTTTTCAAGAACCATGTAAAACAGAAAGGCAAAGAAGTCCCGCAGGACGTGAATAAGCAGTTAGAGCTATCGATAGCAGCAGTGTTCAGTTCATGGGACAATCCTCGAGCGGTAGAATACAGGAGGCTTAACAACATCCCGCATGATTTAGGGACGGCTGTCAACGTCCAAGTGATGGTCTTCGGAAACTTAGGGGAAGACTCGGCCACCGGAGTTGCTTTCAGCAGAAGCCCAGTAGACGGGAAGAAAGAACTGTACGGCGAGTACATGATCAACGCTCAAGGCGAGGACATAGTCTCGGGAACGAAAACACCTGAGCCAGTCATAGGCATGAAAAAAACCGACACAAAATCTTATAACAAACTCGTATCAGTTATCGAAACTCTTGAGAAGCATTACAAAGACATGCAAGAAGTAGAATTTACCATAGAGAAGAATAATCTTTGGGTGCTGCAGACCAGGAAAGGGAAAAGGAGCACATTAGCAGACCTGAAGATACTAACAGATATGGTAAAAGAAAAGCTGATCACTGAAGAAGACGCTGTTGATAAAGTCAGCTTCGCAAGCGTCACGACTTCTTCCCAAGAGGCATTAGACCCTTCCAAGAAGTACAGAATAGTCTCAACAGGGCAGGGCGCCTGCTTAGGGATAGTATCAGGAGAGATAGTCTTGACTCCTGAGAAGGCTGAGAAGTACGCAAAACAGGGCAGGAAGTGCATACTAGTAAGGAAGACCACCAGCACAGACGACCTGAAAGGCATAGCCTCCGCCGTAGGGTTATTGACACAGACTGGCGGAGCCACCAGCCACGCAGCTTTAGTGGCAAGGGCGATGAACAAATGCTGCATTACAGGATGCGACGAATTGTACATAACGCATGACAAGTTGACAATCGGTGATAAAGACTACCGTGAAGGTGACATGATAAGCCTTAACGGCTACACGGGAGATATCATAGAAGGAGAAGTGAAAGTAGTCAAGTCTGGAAAGAGCAAAAACCTAGAAGACCTGATACGCTGGTCAGAGAAGCTCTTGAACAAGAAGCTAGAAACTAACGCTGATACCCCTAATGAGATAAGCGAACGGTTAAAGTCAGGAGCTGAAAGCATCGGGCTTTGCAGGACTGAACACCTATTCTTCCTAAACGAGAAGCTGACGCTTACGAGAGAATACTTATCCTCTAAACCTAAGAACAAAGAAGAAACCATAAACAAGATAGGACGAGTACATAAAGAGTACTACAAGCGAGTGTTCGAATCTTTGCAAGGTAAGAGCATCAGGACTTCACTCTTAAGCTATCCCTTAGACAACTTCTTACCATCCCAGAGCAAGAAACACAGTAATACGGACTCAGCCTTGAAGAAGTATAACGCGCTGCTAGAGAACATTTACCAAACTCAAGTCAAAGCGTTGTGCGAAGCTTACTCAGAATCTGAGAAGAAGCCAAAAATAGAAATTCTGATACCTTCATTAGTTCCTAAAGCGAAGAGGGGGAAGCTTTACAAGGACTTGAAAACCATCATACCTGAAGGCCAGAACATAACCCTAAACAAAGAGCCTGAGAAGATATACTTCATAGACGACCTGAACAGCGTAAGCTACGAGAAACTCAAGGCTGCTGAAACAATAGTCTCACCTCCGAACTGCTCAGACTTCGTCAAAGTCATACTCGCAAAGTACGCGGTTAAAGAAAAAAGAGGAGAAGCATGATAGGCAAATACGAAGCTTATTCAAAGCTGATAAGTTATAACTCTCAAGCATTAGAAGCCCTGTCACATCTGAGAGACTATACTGAAGAAAAAACCGTGATACTGGATAATAAGGTTTCTGAACATTTTAACAACGTGATGGAAGGCATAAGGGGAATGGCCAAGTCTTACGCTAAGATGAACAAGAAAGCGAGCCTAGAACCGCTGCTTAAAAAGATAAGCGAGATAGAACAAGACGCTCTGCCAGCGGTTGACTCTTTAAGGCTGGCTATGGCTACAGGTTATTCCGGCTCTGAAATCTTGAAAGAGATAGGAGAGAACCTTTTCGAGAAAGTAGAACGGCTAACAGCCGACATGAGAAGCCCCAACTCAAAAAATTTCAGCTTGAAGAATGCGGAAACGCCCCATGATATGATAAGGTATTTGCACCAGAAGGGTGTAGAATCGATGTTTGACACTAAGAACTTGAAAAAAGCAGACCTCAGGCTTTTCATAAACATACCTGTGAAAGACTGCTCAACAATCATGGTGCTAGACCTAGAGGGAAGGCTAAGCCAAGAGCTGAAAAATAAAGGGGACCTGCACGACTTAGATCTGGAAAACCTAGAATACAAGCCTTTGAAAGCATTGTTAGAGCTTTACAATTCTGAAAAGTTCGACAAATCAGGAGATGAAGAGTTCAAAGCCATCGTCTCGAATGAGAAGCTTATAGCGCAGATAGAGCTAGGATGCCATTACAGCGAATTAGAAGCGCAGATAGGCAAGAAAAACTTTGTAAGATTCATATTCAGGGATACAGACTTCGAGTCTTACCGGAATGCCAAGCACCGCTCAGCTTATGTCAGGACAGTCCTAAAAGAATTAGGCTTTGAAGTCAGCTTCAAAAAGAACGAGACCAAAGCATACTGGAGCGGTGACAGCGAAGATAAAGCTGCGAAGATTCTCAAAGAGACGCTTAGACTAGCAGCCTCTACTAAAGACTTAGACCTGGAAGAGTCATACATCGACCGTTACCCTAACAAAGCAGTCAACGCCTTCTTCAAAGGCGTAACTGACATAGAGTCTTACCTTGAAGACTGTTACGATACGGACAAGAAAGATGACAAAAAAATCAAACATTAAGAAAATAATGTTCGTATGCACGGGCAACACTTGCAGAAGCCCGATGGCTGAGTACTTGTTCAAGCACCTGTGCAAGAAAGAAAAGTTAAAGTTAGGGATAGTATCAAGGGGCACTAAGATAGGCGTTCAGGAAGGCATAAACGTTGAGGCTGCCGAGTCATTAAAAAGATACTCCCCTGAAATAGACACGGCTGAGCACTTGTCAAAGCCTGTAAGCATGTACGACTTGATAAGCTCAGACATGATATTCGTGATGGAGCCAAAGCATAGGAAACAAGTCTTAGAACACGTAAAACACCAAAATGACTTATTAACAGAAAAAGTAGAAAAGAAAGTGTTCCTTCTAAAGTCATTAAAGGGTGAATCAGAAGGGCGAGTAAAAGACCCGTACAACCTGATCATAACTCCGCCTTACTATGCTTATGAGTTCTTAAGATGCAGGTTAACAAGTCCTGATTTGAAACAAACCTTAGAAAGGGTAAAAACGATATTAGCGCCTGTAAGGTACTGGCCTGACTTTTGGCCTTTTAAGGGCTACAAACGATGGGCTTATGACTCGTGCAGAGACGAGATATTAGAAAGCTTAGAAGTGCTTTTGAAACATTTCAAGCCATAAAAAACAGTTTTTTCTTACAGAAAGTCTTATTAACAACCACGATAAAACACTTAAGATATGCCTTTAGACGAAGGCCTGCCCTTATACTTCGAATTTATAGAAAACTTGAATTATTCTATAACAGAAAAACTGACCCCTTCATCATGTGCCGTATACAAGATTAGGAACGGGGACTATAAAGTGATAAAAATGTCTAACAGGGAAGACAAAACCTGCCCTAAGAAGTCCAAATGGAGCTTTGACCACATCCTAAACGAGTACAGAGTCCTCAAAAAAGTCAAAGGCGTAGATGGCATAGCACAGATGCTAGAATTCTACAGGCAACCTTGCAACGGGAATGATGAGATAGTTGCAATTGTAAAACAATACCTCCAAGGCAAAAGGCTCACAATAAGAATATCAGAAACTAACAATCAGAAGATAATAGAAGAAGCGGTCAAGGCTGTGCACAAAGCAGGGTTCGTAAACATAGACCTATGGTACGGCAACATACTAGTAGAAGAAGCATCAAAAAAGCCTTACATAATAGACCTAGGCCTTGTAAAATCAAAAAAAGAAGTCTCATCTGAAGTGTTCAAGGAGTACAAGAAAAAAGACCTTGAAGACTTGGAACACTTGTTAACTTTTAAAGAAGAGCTTATCTGGGACTGCTAGCCCTAAGAAAGGTCGTGTTGATTCTTAAAGGCTTTCGAAACATTCTTAAAATGCGAAGTCTATAGAAGAAGCTATGAACGGCAGACTGATATACTCATGGATGATAAGCACCCCTAAAGAGTTCAAAAGGGCTAAAGAATATGAGCCTAAACTAGTCAAAAGCGCTCCAAGCTATCTAGAGATAATACCTAAGGTCAAAGTGCTAGACCAGAAGTCCATGAAGGTCAAGAACAACGATGTGAAGCTTACTATCAAGTCATATTTCCCTGAGAGCATAGTCCTAGAAGCCCAAGTAGAGCTTAAAGACATACTGTCCAAAGACGTCTTCGAGCTGAAAGACGGGCTTTTTGAGACCTGCAAGAAGATAGCCGAGCCTTACAAGCCAGGAGGAATAATTGAGGAGTACTCGATATTCTGCGTGAAAGACTACTCCAACGTGGATGAGGCGATTAATAAGAACCGCTCAGCGATAGCCTCGACTTTGAAAGACGAGCCCATTGTCTTAGACGAGGATGAGATCAAGAACACTTTGTCAGTTAACATGAGCTATGGTAAGAACGATATGATCATCATAGACTGGGACGGCGCGATAATATTCGACCAAGCAGGGGAGTTTGATGAAGAGATAGATATCATAGAGATAGTGAACATACAGCTGTTAGGACTTAGGCTGTTAGACAAGACTTTAGGCATTGAGCTTGAAAGGCTTAAAGACCTCGGATTAGAGAATAAAAGCCTGCTGAAGTTTAAGAAACTAAGGGCAGTCTTCAAAGACGTTGTTAAGATCCGGAGCGAGAGCATGCTGGACCTTGAAGAGATCGAAGACAGAATCAAGCTGTACGGTGACTGGTACTCTGGAAAACTTTACGACTTGGTTTCGAAGAAGCTTTACATAGACCGTTGGAGCCAAAGCGTCAACAAGAAGCTTGATGTCATGCAGCAGCTTTATGACATAGTCAACAAGACGATATACGACCTTTACTTGATAATACTTGAAGCGACCATAGTTGTGCTAATAATCATAGAATTATTCGTGTTTTTGTAAAGACCTGAAAAGCTTATGAAGGATTACGCTTCTTCTTTTTATCTCTTGGCTTGGCAGCTGTTTCATGTTAGCCGCTAAAGTCCCAGGCCTCATGCCGAATTTAGAGATGTTAAGCACTTCAGGCTTGATTTTCTTTACTAAATCAAGTGTTTTCTTAAAATCATCTCCTGTCTCTGTAGGGAACCCTACGATTATGTCGGTCGCTATGCAGATTTCAGGTACATCTTTTCTGAATTTCTTAACGACTTTTTCGAAGTCTTGTACAGAGTATTTACGCTCCATCTCTTGTAACACTTTATCAGAGCCTGACTGTACAGGTATGTGCAAGAACTTCTTCATCTTAGGACTCTTGTAGATGTCAACTAGCTCGCCTAAGTATTCTAAAGCATAATTAGGGTTAGTCATTCCAAGCCTTACTTCAAAGCCCCCTTCTACTGCTAGGACGCTCTTAAGCAAGTGTGGCAGTTTTTGTCCAAAGTCTTTTCCCCAGCAGCCGGTGTCTTGTGCTGTAAGCCTTATTTTTACGCATCCTTCTTTCACTGCTTTATCAACCTGTTTTAGGATGTCTTCTTTCTTGTAAGACTTCAAGTCACCCCTGGCTTTCTTGACAGAGCAGTAAGCGCACGGACTCCCTAAGCATCCTTGGGCTATAGGTATTATCGCGACCTCTTTCCTAATCCTGACTACCGGAAGGCTTATCCTATCCTCTTTCTCATCCGACAATAAGCTTTTATTCTGTTTGATGAGCTGGGCTATCTTTGTTATCGAGTTAGTGTCAAATACTAGGTCAACGTTAGGGCAGTAAATCTTCACGTTAAGCATTTTGGGCAGGCATCCGCCAACAACTACCCTCTTGTTTTTAGGAACTTTCTTGATGTATTCTAACACCTTGTTCTGCGTAGGTAGCTTGACTCCACAAGAGTTAACAATCACGACATCAGATTCTTTTAAGCTGCTGACTAGCTTGAAACCTTCTTTGTCTAATAACCCTGCTATGACCTCGCTGTCAGCCCTGTTCAGTTCGCAGCCGAATGTTTTGATGAAAACTTTCATGAGGACAGAAATGAGAATTAAGAGTTTTTAAGACTTTCCGATTTCTTTCTTCACAATCCTCAAGTAATTGTCAAACTCTTGCTCAGGGATTTTAACCTTGCCATGAAAACCGTCTAGGTCGCCGAAGAAAGTGTTCTCTGCTGATCCTGCCTCAGCCAGGTCTATTAGGTAAAACCCGTTTTCCATATCTTTATACTCTACGTACAAGCCTCGGTTCTTAAGATAAGGCTTGTGTGACTCGTAGGTTATCGCTCCTACGTGTATGTCCTTTCCATCAATGTTTGTGTAGTAGTCTCCGTGGTATTTCTGCAGCACTAGCTCGTAGACCCTTTCCCTTAGGGATGTTCTCCTGTCTTTTTGGACGTTAAAAAACATGCTCATACCTGAGAATGCTAAAGCCCCGCTGACTAGTATTCCTAGTCCTGCATTTATGAGTTTACTTTTAATGCCCGGCATTTTTGGTTAAAAGCTTATAGTTCTTTCAAGACTTCGCCTATAGCTTTGACAGCACAGTCTATCTCTTGTTTTTTTATGTCCAGCGGAGGTATCCATCTTATGCCTTTAGTGCCTACTGTTAATGGGATGATCCCTCTCTCAACAAGCCCTAAGTAAGCCTTGTTCCTTATCTCTGGAGTCTCGAAGTCTGTAACTAACAACAGCCCTAGGCCGTCTACTCTTGTGATTTTCCCGTTGTTGACTCTTTTGACTTCTTTCTTGAAATAGTTGCCCATCTTTACAGCGTTCTTCATCAAGGCGCCGTTATTTTCGGTTATTGCGTCTATTTTGGCGTAGCCTACTGCTATGTCTGCTAGTCTTCCGTAGCCTGTCGTGGTTGAGGCTCTTCCTGATTCTGCGTAGTTCATATCTTCTTCTATCAATACTGCAGAAACGTGTAGTCCTTTGGCCATGGAGATTACAACGTTTTGGGCTTTGTCTACGAAGTTGCTTAGTGCGAAGAACTTTCCGGTCCTCCCCATGCCTGCCTGGATTTCGTCGTCTATGTACACTATGTCATGTTTCTGGCAGAAGTTCACCATTTGCTGTATGTAGCTTTTCTTAGGAACCTTGTATCCGCCTTCTCCCTGTATAGGCTCTAGGCAGATGAATGCTAAAAGCTCTGATGGAATTTTGCCTTGGGCTAGAACTTTTTCTAAGCCGCCTTCTTTCAGTAATCTGTCAAGGCTGACATCTGTATCGACTAGGTCGTTGATGTTGAACTTTCCTTTCACGTCTGTTGAGATATAAGGTATATGCTTTATTCCAGGTATTTTAGGGAAGTATGCGTATTGCGTCTTTTTGCTGTTTGTCATGTTTAACGCGTAGCCTGTCCTTCCGTGGAAGCATTTTTCTGCTGCGATTCCGAATAACGGGTAGCCTAGCTTTTTTTCGAGCATAGTCCAATTATTTTCTGCTTCACTGCCCCATTTTTTGAAAAGCTTCCTTTTTTTCCAGTCATAAGCGATTTTCATGCAGTTCTCTACTGCTTCAGCGCCTGTGCTCCAGCCGCCGACCCGGTTTATCTTTGTGAATCCGCTTTTTTTTGCGAGCTCAACCAGTTTTTCGTTCAGGTCTATCGCGTCAGGCAATACATCAGTTACTATGGGGAAGTCTGTTCCTCCGCCTATGAAGGATACTACTCCGCATTCAGCGATTTTTTTCTGCATCTCGACAATTTTCGGGTGGTTGTATCCTATGACGTTGACCCCTATGTGAGAATTGAAGTCCATCAGCCTGTTGCCTGCGTAGTCATGATACGTGGTGCCTATGCATGGCTTTGTCGGGTCGCAGGTTAGTGCGTACTCATCGTTGTGAACTAGTACGAAAGTTTTTTTGATATCATGCTTTTGGAAACGGTCTATCAATTCCTTGTTCTTAGGATGATATATCCCTGTTTTCTTGGCATAGTCTGATTTTCCGCCTTCTGGAACGTCTATAAGTTTTGGGAAGAATTCTGTGTCACGATTTATTGCTAAGCTTTGGGACTCGCATTTTTTGCAGTTCATTTTTAGTACCTCCGATTTGGTCGAATAATTTTTCGACGGTTTAAAGGAGTTTCTAGGGATTTATAAAACTTACGAGTTATTATAACATTAGTAAAAAGGTGTTATTCTTATGCGAATTATTCTGACGAAAAACTTTATATATTGAAGTTCATAATTCTAAAACACCATGAAAAAGAAAGTATTGATAATGGGTGCTGCAGGCCGGGATTTCCACAACTTTAACGTTTATTTTCGTGATAATGAAGATTTTGAGGTTGTAGCTTTTACCGCTACCCAGATACCTCGTATAGAGGGCAGGACTTACCCCGCGGTTCTTGCGGGCAAGCTTTATCCTAAAGGCATACCAATCTACCCTGAGACTAAGCTTTTAAACCTTATAAAGAAGCATAAGCCTGACGCAGTAATATTCGCTTACTCTGACGTTTCTCACGAGTACATAATGCATAAAGCATCAGAAGTTGTTGCTGCTGGCTCTTCTTTCAGCCTGTTAGGCTGTGATAAGACCATGCTGAAAAGCACTAAACCAGTTATTTCTGTCTGTGCTGTAAGGACTGGCTGCGGCAAAAGCCAAACCACCAGGAAGATAGGCAGGATTCTGAAAGCTAAAGGAAGAAAAGTGGCTATTATCAGGCACCCGATGCCTTACGGGAACTTAGCTGAGCAGGCCTGCCAAAGGTTCGCAACTTATGAGGACATGATAAAAGCCAAATGCACGATAGAAGAGATGGAAGAGTACGAGCCGCACATAAAAGAAGGCCTGTTAGTATTCGCAGGCGTGGACTACGAGAAGATACTGCGAGCTGCTGAGAAGGAAGCGGACATCATACTCTGGGACGGCGGAAATAATGACACTTCATTCTACAAGCCAGACTTAGAAATCGTAGTAGTAGACCCACACCGTGCAGGACACGAACTGTTGTATTACCCGGGCGAGGTTAACTTCAGAAGAGCCCAAGTCATAATCATCAACAAGATGGACACTGCCAAGAAAGAAGACGTAGAAAAGATAATGGACAACATCAAGAAGTATAATCCTCAAGCCCAGATAATCAAAGGAGACTCCGCAGTGAAGATAGAGCCTACTGATCTGAAACCAAAGAAGCTGCTAGTAATCGAGGATGGCCCTACCCTTACTCACGGTGGCATGAGTTTCGGAGCAGGAAAAGTCGCAGCTAACAAGTATTACCCT
>VGLX01000020.1 GCA_016866645.1 Candidatus Woesearchaeota archaeon
AACCTAGTGTTCACCATGCCTAGAGAAGACCAGAACATAGAAGCGAATAAAATTATTTTGAAGGTACCGTGCGACACTCTTGACTCAGTCAGCATACTGGTAAACGAGTATTACAGCGGAAAAAACTTCCAGGAATACTTCGACTGCTTAGACACAGACAGGCAGAAAAAAGTCATAAGCATATTAGAATTCAAAGAAGCCGACAACTCGGTCTACAATTCTTTCCTCTGGTCTAAAGGGTTCAAAACCGTAGGCTTAGACCACTTGAGGCTTTACAAGGAAGACACTAAAGGGTTCATCGAATACTTTAACAACAAGAGCGTTGAAGAGAGAAAATCAATAATAAAAGACCTTATGAACTGTGAAGCCACGAACGAGGAAGTAGTCAACTGGCTCACAAAGAATCATATTGATCTAGTGAGGGAGGTAGGGTTGTCTAATGATTAACGAAGCAATAAAAAAAACCTTATCGACGCTTTATCCAACTTTACCGCCTGAGCCGGACTGGGATAAGAAGCATACTGAAGGAGGAAACAAAATGGCACCAAAACCAGATATCATACCCGACAATTTACCAACAAAATCTTTATTAAAATACTGCGAAATACCTGCGCGAGGAAACCCTATAGAAATATCAGGCAAGCAGGTAGGGCTTTACAAGGAAGTCTTGAAAAGCTTAGACTACTGCACAGAGAGAGAAAGATTCACCATTGATACGAGAGGGGAATCTCCAGAGCTTAGGGAAGATCTAGGAAGACACTACCTTGACAACAGAGTGATACTAGTGTCTGAAGCGCAGCTGAGAAAGCCTTCCATGCTGGACGGCAACCAAAGCTACGTCCACAAAGTGGTAGAACAGATACAGAACACAGCCCTTGAGCTCGTCAAGAAGATAACGCCCCACGAAGCTTTGACAGGCAAGATAAACTTGGTCTACGATGCTACTTCGCTGATTGGAATATTTGACGAGGATTTTAAGGGAACCGCTTCTACAGGCGGAATGCACGCAGTGCTATCACTAGACACCTTAGCAGAATCTGTCAAGAGAATAAACTTCCTGAACAACAAGATAGGTTTCATAACAGAAAGCAGCCTGAAAAACTTAGACAAAGAATTATTGAACAACATACTCGCAGAGATACACCCGTTGACAACGAAATATGGCAGCATAGAGTCAATAAAGAACCTGAACGTGATAGACGTACCGCTGCAGGAGAATGAAATACTATACTTTAATCATAAAAGCCGGGACGTGTTCTTCTTCAACAAGTACACGCCAAGCATATTCTTAGTCTACAACGGAAACACGATAGAGCAGAAACTACCATTCGAACACTTGCAAGCCTCTGAAAAGTCGAAAATAATGGACTCTTTGGTGAAGAACAAGTTCCTGAAAGTCGAGAAAGAGAACATATTCAAGAACCTGGAAGCCATGGCTAAAACCTTCCTGAAAGAGGAAGTCAAAGACTGCTCAGACCTTACAGGGTTCCACTTCTATAAGATTTTCAAGAAGTTCAAAGACCACCCGGCGATAGCTGGAAAGCTCAAAGAGACAGACTGGTACTTATTAAGAGACGCTTGCTACGGCAACATAGAGTTCAGCTCGTTGCCTTTAGGATTGAAAGAGATGATAACAAGCCCTGCTAATGAAGCTGTTGACAGCTACTTGAAACTTTTGGAAGAAAAATCATCAAAAGGTTAAAATGGACAGGGAAAAAGCTGCCAAGATGCTGGCAAAAGAATTAGGGGATAAGTATGGAAGAGCGGAAGTTATCGAATCCTCACACAAAGACAGCCTTATAAAAAACGCTTCAGCAGCTTATCAGGTCGGAAAGCCATTTTTCTTTGAGTTCAACCGTAACAAGTTCTCTCAACCTGAATATAATAATTATGGCGAACCAACTTTGGCAGAATTGGTGCTTAAGCATGACAATTCCTTTACAGATGCTAACTACTTCTTCTTGGAGCGGATTCATACGCAAGGACATAAGTACGGCTCTGACAGGTCGCGTTTCACAGCGACACCCTACGCCTTGATAGGCGATAAGGAAAAAACCGCTTTGAGAAAACTGTTTTATAAGGATGTGCATCCAGAAATCGCTTATGCCATGAGCGTCTTAGAGATAGGTAATTTTATAGATATTTATAGGGACTATAAAGAGGCTTCATTCAAATGCCCTGCGCCGCCTTTTGCTACGAAGGTTTTAAATGAAGACTTAGTAATTCTGAAAACGTTTGTTGATTTCGCCATGGACATCGAGTATGATGATGATAAAGAAGCTTCCAAGAAAATTTTTAATTCCTTTGGAGGTATAGAATCGTTAAATACTTTATTAAAGAGAAACAAATTGCTCCCACTCGAATCAAGCGATAGACATTCTCAGGGTTACGTGCACAGAACAGGCGTATCAGTCGTTGTCAAACATATACAAAACTTTATAGAGTCTCTTAAAACTTTTTCCAAAGAATATAACAATCATTTAACGGATGAATTTATAGATTTTGTCTTTTTTTCTTTACCCTATGAAGAGCAGAACATAGAATCAAACAAGCACATCCTGAAAAATTCTCAAAACTTGGACTTCGTTGCTGCGGCTCTTAGCAAAGAGTACTCTGAAGGAAATCATTTCCAAGAATACTTTGAGGTTTTAGATAAAGAAAACCAAACCAAGATTGTCGAGTCATTGAAGTCTTTGCCTAACAAAAAACCAGTCTATGATTCGTTCTTATGGTCTAAAGGATTCCAGAACATAGAATTAGACTATATCAGTATCTACAAGGATGACACTAAAGGGTTCATCGAATATTTCAAGAAAAAAAACGTAGAAGAGAAAAAAACAATACTCAAGGATATCCTGAATTGCGATTCTATCAACGAAGAAGTTGCTAATTGGCTGAACCAGAACGAAGCAGACCTGATACGGGAGGTGGGATTCAATGGCTAAACTAGTCTACAAAGGGAAGATTAAAGGGAATGATGTAATCTATAAGGAATGCTGCATTAATTATTATATGAACGGCGGCAACAAGATGAATCTGATGAAAGTTATCACAGAAACTGGCAAGGAGTTTCACTTCCAATGCTTATACCCTTATTTCATTAAAGAATGCCTGGAAGGAAATAAGAATTATCTTCATGATGATGAAATTCACGAGGTTATCATAAAAGAAAAAGGAAAGCCGACGTTGGAGTACAAATCAAAAAAGATCAGCGAGTTCACTGTGGAAGGTAGGCGCGCAAAAATCTTCTTAGAACGGGCTACTGAGATGTACAACGAGATAAGAAGAGAGATATTCAATGAACTGAGAGCTAAGCCTAAAGACAAAAAACTGGAAAAACTGGTCAGGACAGATGAACAGCTGCAGGAGGAAGCCGCTGACGCTTTCAACACAGACACAAAAGATTATGGCCTACGATTATACCGGGAGGATACTAAGAGATTTATAAAATTCTTCTCGAAAATAGACAAGAACACCAAGAAGGGGCTGCTTAATGAGATATTTAGCTCTGATTACGAGAATAAGGAAGCTGTCGATTGGCTGAACCAGAACGAAGCTGACTTGCTGCGGGAGGCTGGTTTCAATGGATGAGGAAAAAGCTGTAAAAACACTGGCTGCTGTGTTGGCCAAGCATTTAGGGATTCAAGTAGTCCAAGATAAGATGTATAAGGAGAAGCTTATCAAAAATTCTTTTTATGCAGTGCAGTTCAGCGAGCCTTTCATAATAGGCTACGACCAGTTCTACATGAAAGAGCCAGACTCTGACGGGAACAAATACAGATTCGGCTATTCAAACACCGACCGGACAAAAAAACAATACACCAATATACACCACACAATCCAAGAGGCTGTAGACGCAGAAGAGAAATACAAAGGAGCGAACTACTTCTTCGCAGATAATCCAGTACAAGAAAAAGACCGAGGACTGCACATATCAATAACGCCTTACTCGATTATAGGGCATAAAGAAGCGCGTAACTTGAGGCATTTGTTCTACAAAAACGTGCCACCAGACATCATGTCAGCCATACATACTTTGGGCATCATGGATTATACAGACATTTACAAGGCGTATTACTCAAAATGGATAAGGAGTATTCTTGAAGGCTATCACGCATACTTGAAACTCGAAAGCTTATCTAATAAGCTTGATTTCGAGCGCACTGATTATCCTATACCTCAAAGCAGGCTTGAAGAGTTGATAGGAATGGATGTTGGTGAATTCAACAAACAACTTGAAAAAAACATCTACCGCCTAGTGTTATACGAACCTTATTCAAAAGGAGAGCGTTACGCACTAGAAGACCGTATCGGACGAACTAAAAATGAGCTGAAATCCTGCTCGTCATTCAGCAAGTGGATACCTTTCTTACCGGACTTCCTCAATTTTGTATTCACGCTCCCTTTAGAAGACCAGAACGTAGAGAATAACAAAAAAATACTTGGCTTATTCTCATCAGAAAACGTTGATTACATAGGGATACTTTCAAAAGAGTATTCTGAAGGAAAAAATTTTCAGGATTACTTCAACTGCTTAACTACTGAGCAGCAAGAAAAACTTATAGACAGCTTAAAAACCCTGCCTGAAAGGAAGCCTCTAAACGACTCGTTCTTATGGTCTAAAGGCTTCAAAAACTTAAGCCTTGATTACTTAACACTTTACAAGACTAAATCTGAAGAGTTCATAGACTACTTCAAAACCCGGACCTTTGACGAGAAGAAAGCGATACTTAAAGACATTATGGACTACGAGTTCACTAATGAGGAAGTCATCAACTGGCTGAACAAGAACGAACAAGACTTGATAAGAGAGGTGGGCTTTAATGGATAAAGAGCAAGCAACCAGGATATTGTCAAAAGAATTGGTTAAGGCTAAAGGCCAGAAATTCATAGTTAACAACGCTTACCAGAAACACCTTCTGGAGAAAGCAATCTCACTATACGAAGTAGAGTATGAGAAGCCGTTATCCATGAGATCTTATATTGGCGACGTAAACAACTTGTCAGACAATGACTTGGCACAATTTATTCAAGGGTATAAGTCAAAAATAACCGATTACTGTTCAGGGGTTGGGGATGCAAACTACGTATTCACCGAGCGTCTTGAGGATTTAAGCCAGACACGCAGCCAATATGGCACTCTTTATTCCTACTTTATTTTCACGAGCACGTTCTCTTTTTTTTCCTTGATTGGAGAGAAAGAGGCTGAGGACCTGAAACATCTGTTCTATAAGGATGTCAGCGCGGAAGTAGTCCAGGCCATGGATGTTTTAAAAATAGAACATTTCATATACGATTATCAGAGATACAAAAACTTGGATGGCTCGTTCTTGGAAAAACTGGATTCTTTAACAATGGCTAAAAAGTTCATTAACTATGTGCCTACAGCGCGTTTTGACAAGGACGGGGAAATGCCTATTGAAAGGTTGAAGGAAAAAGTCGGAAGCATATCAGATATTAATAAGCATTTAAAACAGTTAGGCCTAAGCTCTATTATCAGCGATAGGGACTATCGTAAAATCAGTCTTGATGGTTATATACACAAGGATAGTCTGTTTAAGGCAATAGATGAGCTTAAAGGAGTAGAACACGTTGATAAAATAAAGAATCTAAAAACGGTGGATGAATATTACAATGATTTTTTTAATTTTGTCTTCTCTTTGCCTTATGAAGACCAGAATATAGAAATGAACAAGTTTATCATCAAATGTGGTCCAGTAAGTTTTGACTACGCGCAGATCATGCTGAAAGAATATTCTGATGGAAAATATTTCCAAGAATACTTCGACTGCTTGGACGCTGAGAAACAGAAGAAAGTTGTAGGCGCTCTGAAGTCTGTTTCTAAAAAAAATTCGGGCCATAATGCTTTTTTATGGGGCAAAGGTTTCAAAGACGTGGACATTGACTATATGCTTCTCTACAAGGTGGATTATGCGGGGTTTATGGACTATTTCGGAGGCAGGACAGCAGAAGAGAAGAGGGTAATCTTGAAAGACGTGATGGATTCAGATTTTGTTAATGAGAAAGTCATAGCATGGCTTAATGACAATTATTTAGACCTTATCAGGGAGGTGGGTTTCAATGGATAAGGAGAAAGCTACAAAACTCTTAGCTGAACAATTAGTAAAAGCTAACGGTCAGACATTCGTCACGGACTTTGCTCATAAAAAACAACTTTTGGAGAAGGCAGTGGCTTATTACCCTGTAGAGCATAAAAATCCTTTCACTTTAAAATTTAGAATCCAATTCCTAAACAGCTCTCAGCATGCCGTATCAGGAAACAAATTAGATGACCTTGTAAAAGGTTACCATGAGAACTTAATCAAAACATGCTCAGAAGTTACCGGGGCTAATTACATCTTTGTTGAGAACTCACAAAGCTTCAGCGTATCAGGAAAATACAGCGAATCTTCTGCAATGTCGCTTATGGGAAACATGTCCTTTTTCGCTTTAATCGGAGATAAAGAGACTAAAAACCTTCAAAGGATGTTCTACAAAGACGCAGACACTGATATAATCCGCGCTATGCAGTCTTTGAAGATAGAGTCTTTTGTGAGTAATTACAAGTTCTATAAAGAGAATTCTAATTTTTTAGCAAATTACCGAGCGTTAGAACACCCGGACCGGTTCTTGGAGCTTGTTTTCACAATACCCGAGGGAGACCAGGTATTAGAAAAAAACAAAGGGATATTACGGCGTTTCAGCTATTACATAGATTACATTGAGATCTTGACTAAGGAATACTTCGGAGGGAAGCACTTCCAAGACTATTTTAACTCCTTGGACTTTGGTTGCAAAAAGCAAGTCTTTGAAAGATTAAGGAATATCATAAAGAGGAACATAGCCAATGACTATTTCTTATGGGCGAATGGCTTCAAGGAAGTACGCTTAGACCATATCGAGCTCTATAAAGACGACGCTTCAAAGTTCATAGAGTACTTCAAGAACAGGGATATTGAAGATAAAAAGACTATACTCAAGGATATTATGAACTGCGAGTCAACTAACGAAGAAATCGTAAAATGGCTGAATGACAACTACTTAGACTTGATAAGAGAGGTGGGCTTTAATGGATAAGGAGAAAGCGGCTAAGACTCTGGCAAAAGAGTTAGGCGACAGGCTCGGCAGAAAGCTGGTTGGTGAAGAGTCTTACAAGCGCAGCCTTGTAGAATCTGCTTCTACTAAGCACCAGGTAGGCAACCCTTTTTTGGTAACTTATGATGACGGCATTTTTTATGTTAGAAAGAACGATTTGAGGCGCAGCTCGAGCAACCTTGTAGACCTTTTAGACTCGTGCGGGGATGAGTTCAAGCAAGCGAACTATTACTTCTCAAAAGCTATGCCGATTACTAGCCACGGATACCCTCAAAAATGCGTTGCTCTTTTTTCAGTCACGCCTTACGCGCTGATAGGCGAAACCGAGAAATCGGCTTTGAGGAGATTCTTCTACAAAGACGCCCCTTTAGAAGTAGTTGATTCGATGAACCTCTTGGGTATAGAGAACTTCTTACGATTGTACCAGGCTTACAAGGAAGGGAATCTTTACTGCTCAGATGTCTCAGCTAACAAGCTGTTAGAGGATATCGATTATTTGAAAAAATTCATGAGCTTAGCATCTGCTTTCACGTACGATAAGGATGGTGAAGTCGCAGTGCAGACGTTTGACAAGCTCGGAGGCATAGAAACTATTAACTACGCTCTCACTAGACTGGGCGTCGATGCTAAGCTAAAACTCCATGAAGTGCATAACAGTTACGTGCATAACCGTTGTGTGGCTAATGTTCTGAAAGAATCAACAAAGATGATAGACAAGATTAAGAACCAGTATTACGGTAACGTCTCAAACGAGTTTATTCATTTCGTATTCTTTTCACTACCTCGTGAAGACCGAAACCTAGAGGCTGATAAGAAGATTTTGAAAACTTCCTTGAACCTGGATTTCATAGCGTCAGTCTTAGCCAAGGAGTATTCTAATAATGGATTTTTCCGCGAATATTTCAGAGAGCTGAACAAAGAAATGCAAGATGAAGTCTACAAGGTTTTGAAGCGCGTTGAGAAAAGGAACGCCGTTTTTGATTCATTCTTGTGGTCTAGCGGCTTTAAAGATTCTAAACTGGATCATCTGGAGCTGTACAAGGCCGATCCTAAAGAGTTTATCGAGTACTTCCCTAGCAGAATACTGGAAGAGAAAAAAGTGATACTGAAAGACATCATGGAATGTGACTCTGTCAATGAAGAAGTGATAAACTGGCTTAATACCAACTATTTGGAGCTAGTGAGGGAGGTGGGCTTCAATGGATAAGAGAAAAGCCACTATTACGTTAACTGAGAAACTTAATGGATTAGGGTGTATAAGTTTAGTAACCGATCCTGCTGTGAAATCGTACCTGTTAAACAATGCTAAATCTGTAGTCTTAGACTTGAAGAAAACAGGGAGAGTGATCACACATTGTTTAGATGCTTACTATTTTGACTTACACAAATTTACATCGGATACTATAGATACTATAAACAGGGATTCTCTTCCTTACGGCATAAGGGACTACACAAATGCGAACTATTTTTTTATCGAAAAAAACCCTGACTCTTCAGGCTCGCGCATTTTTGCCACCCCTGCAGCAATCATCGGAGAAGCAGAAGAAAGGGTTTTGAGGGAGAATTTTTACAAAAACGTACCAGAAACGATACTTCAAGCCTTGGAAGAGTTGCAAATCCTTAATTTTATTGACGCTTACAGCATTTACTCCTCATTAAAACCGGATGAAGCTCAAGCTTTAAAACTCGGAATATACCGTCCGTTCAAGAAAAAGGACAAAATCGAGATAGGGGATGTAATCCAAGGGTCCAAAAGCGGAAGATACTACTTAGTGGACAAGATAAGAAGCGGCGGTGGCATAGAAGGATACAGGTTTCAAGACGCAACCCTTAAGACGCCTGCTACTGGAAAAGAAGATGATAGCTTATACGGCGAATGCGGCAGCGATTGCATCATACCTGTCAAGAAACGCTTATCCGACACAGCCTTTTTCAGCTTCGTTTTCGATCTGCCTTACGAGGACCAAAACTTAGAAGCTAATAAATCCTTGTTTAAAGAGCTTAGCGATTCAGACTCTTGCAAGATCCTGCAAAAAGAGTATTCCCAAGGCAAGCATTTCAAGGAATACTTCTCAGGTCTGAGCGAAGAGCGGCAGAAAAGAATCGTTGAGACTATAAAACCTTTACCAAGTCAGAATAGCTTCTTGAACTCCTGGCTTTTCAACCAAGGATTCGACGTGAAGATGGACTATTTGGAGCTTTACAAGGTGAACACTGGAGGTTTCATAAACTATTTTAAAAGGAGCGATAAGGCACTTCAAGAGCTGATAATCTCTGACTTGTTCAACTATGAGCACGTGAACCAAGAGGTGATAGGCTTTTTAGAAAGAGAATGTTCTCAGCTTTTGCGTGAAGTGTCTTTTAAGAAAGAGACTAGTAAGGGCTAAGCTTTTTTCTTCCTTAAGTTGTAGTTTATATACTTGTCTAGCGTTTTTACTGCTTGTTCTGGCGTGACGTAGCATGGTATGCTCTTCTCTTCCATGATGTCCATCAGCTTCCTGTTAGCGTTGCTGTCCGGCATCGTCACTATTATCGGCTTGTTGTTCTCGTTGAAAAGCCGGATTATGTTCTCGACTAAAGGCATGTCCCTCATAGGCTGGGTCTCTACTCCTGGCGAGACGATCACTGCGTTGACATTCTGGTCCTCTATGATTATATGCAAGCATTTTATGAAGTCTTCATCGTTTATCCCTCCGCCTAAGTCGGATGGGTTGTCTCCTACGTTGCTCCTCAGATAGTCCGGATAGTATTTTGTCAACCGCTCTTTGGTCAGGGGGGTATAGCTGGCTAGTTCCAGCTTCGTTTTTGACACCATGTCTGCGCTTAAAACGCCCAATCCTCCAGCATTCGACACGATGGCTATCTTGTTGCCTTCTACTTTCTTGTTGTGTGAGTAGCTGAACATCTTGACGATGTCAAAGAATTCTTGCGAAGTCTCTGCTTCTATTATTCCTGCCTGCTTGAACGCTGCTCTTGCTACTTCATAATTCCCAGCTATGGAGCCTGTGTGGGATGTGCTGGCTTTCGATCCTTCTTTTGATTTCCCACCTTTGATTATTACTACCGGCTTTGCCAGTTGCTTGGCTGCTTTGTAGAACCTTTTGCCTTCTTTGAAACCTTCCACGTATACCCC
>VGLX01000021.1 GCA_016866645.1 Candidatus Woesearchaeota archaeon
AAAAACCCCCAGATGATATTTTACATCGACAGATCAACCTACCACAAAAAAGAAGAAAGAGTAAAACAGTTCTTCAGAAAAAACCGGAAAAACATCAAAGTCAGATGGTTCCCACCGGGACCCCCAGAAGCCAACCCACTAGAAGAATGCTGGAACCAAGGAAAAAACGACGTGCTAGGCACAACATTCTTCAACAACTTCCAAGACTTCAAAAAAGCAACAACAAACTACTACAGAACTAAAAGATTCAAACTCGATTTGTATAAATACTTATGTCACTAACTATATATCTCTTTAGAGCTAACCTTCTTCATGTCTTGAGTAAGCCTTTGAAGCTCTTTAATATTACTCGTTAACGGCTCCATTATCTTGCCGAACACTTTCTCCAAAGCAGCCATCTCGCTGCTCACCTGGTTTATGCTCCTATGATAATCATCAACTTTTCCGATTATAGAAGCCTGCAGCTGCATGAACCTGTCTTCGATTCTCAACACTTCTTGTTTTATAGAAGCAATATCATCTTCCATTTTTCCCTTCCAGAGAGTTATGTCACCTACGCTGCTGACAATTTCTTGCCAACGCTCATCAATTATAGCCTCGACTATTTCTTGTACAGATTCTATGTCCATAAATCCTTGTGGAGAAGGGCTAGCCATGAAAGATTGGGACTGCTGATGGGCAGAAACCGGTGCAGGCATCTCATGAGCAGGAACTCCCCCTTCTATGTTCTCTTCGACTTGGGGTGAAGGAACAGGTATTGGTATCTCACTTTCTCCGAGATCATTACTCAAGGCTGAAGGTTGCATCATATCGGAGCCGCCCATGTTCTGTGATGGTATCGTACCTTCGATGCCCCCTTTAATATCTGCTTGGTTGATTGCTTCGTATATCTGCTGGTTAGAATATCCTCTTTGTGATAATTCTCGGATTATATCAGAATTGCTTCTGTTCTGGCTTCTAAGACCCATGACCTCGCTAGTTGGAGGTTCATTGCTGACCGTCTTTACCACCTTCTTGTTTTATTGGTCCTGCGCTTTGCTTTGCTGAAAGCTTCGCCTCAAGCTCTTTTTTCACAGCCTCGAGTATTTCTCTTTTTTGGCTGTTCAGGATGTTCAGCAAATCTTCCTTGAGCACTACGTACTCGCTGTGTTGGATTAAGTTGTTAACATCCTTGTCTGTTACAAAGTTCATAGGGTTCCACAGGTTAATATATTTTTCTAAAACCTGCAGGCTGTCCTTCCTTGCGAAAATGCTCATCTCTTTGGTTATTCCATTGACAATCTCCTTTACGTTGTGCAAGTCGCTTTTGATTTCTTTTAAATCTTCTTCTATCCCTTTGATGTTTCTCATGAGCTTCTTGTACTCTTCAATCATGTTCTGGTTGACTATGAGCAGTCGCTCACCGAATAGGCTGTACTTGTTCTCTAGAACTCTTATTCTCGCGTTCAGGTCATTAAGCACGAAAGCTAAGTCTTGCCCGTCACTCATTTTTTCCTCGAAACGAAAACTATTTTAACTCTCTTATGCTGTAATATTATAATACACACGTGTTTATAAAATATTGTGTTTGCCGGTAAAAAGTGGTGATTATGCCAGAAAGCAGTAGGAAGATTCCTACATGGGGATATGAAATTCTGAAAGAAGGTAATGAGAATGTTATGCGTATAAATGTCGAGGACTGGCCATACGTCCCTTCGATAGAAGACAGCGAAATGGTCATGGCTTTAACGATTGACAAGCTCGTCGAAGCGCCTTCTGTGCATAGGCTAATCTTCATGCAAAGGAAGAACTACGTTTACGACTACACACAGACACAGATGCTCCTAGAAATCGCTGGGCTTTACAGTAGGCTTGTAAAACAGAAACGGGCTTTGAATGTCGCGACGCTGGGCATACCAGGAGTCTCTGACGTGGACGTTCCCAGGAGGCATGGGATCATACAGTATGTTGTGTTTAATCTTCTAAGAAGCGACCCTATAGGGGCTTACGCAGAACTGAAAAGGCTGCTGAGGGAGGAAGACCTGAGGCTGAAAAGGATGCCTACCCAGGACCTCAAAAATTCAGAACAGCTTTTCATAAACCTGCTCGAAGAAATAAGATCATTACTAGGTAAGACAAGAATAATCGAGCTTGCAAAACCTTACGTTGAAGGGTATCATATAGGAGATAGAAGTGTCTACGCGATGTTCTTCAAACCTGCGATAACTCCTGACTTCTTCTTCACAAGGCTCATGGCACAGATGCCTACTGACGGCGAGCAGCTAGACATTTACAAGGTAGGCAACGCAGAAGTCACGCTTCTAAGGATGCCTGATGATATAAAAATCCTTTACCACTTAATACCTCCTGAATTCAAGCTCAACGAGGACAAGTACGAACTGTTAGACCTTGCAAGGTCGGTAGTCGCTGAGCACCAGCCCAAAGCTGAAGAGTTCTTAGAGCCTGAAAAAGTGAGGCAGACTTTCTTCAACATAGGCAAAGACCTGATAACAGAGCTTGCCGAACAGAGGAATATAGAGATATCTTACGAAGAGCTAGAAGAGCTTACGAACATACTTGTAAGGTACACCGTAGGGTTCGGGCTTATAGAAGTGTTATTAGAGGACCAAAAAGTCCAAGACCTGGTAATAAACGGGCCGATAGGCGTAACTCCAATATTCTTAGTCCATGCAGACCAGGAAGAATGCGTAACTAACATAATCCCCTCAAGGACAGATGCTGAGAGCTGGGCGTCAAAATTCAGGATGCTCTCCGGCAGGCCGCTTGACGAAGCGAACCCGGTGTTAGACACGGAGTTAATATTGCCAAAGGCTAGGGCGAGAGTCGCGATAATACAAAACCCGTTAAACCCTTTTGGACTGGCATACGCCCTCAGGAGACACAGGGACAAGCCATGGACTCTTCCATTGTTCATACAGCAAGGCATGATATCCCCGTTAGGCGCAGGACTGATGAGCTTTTTGATAGACGGTGCCAGGACATTGCTCATAGCAGGCACCAGGTCCAGCGGGAAATGCGTGGAGGGAGATACGCTAATCCAATTAAGCGATGGTAATATATTGCCAATAAAAGATATGGTTAAAGGTGAAGAAAAACAAGTTGGCAATGACTTGGTTTACAAAGATAACAAATCTCCCTTTATTGTTTCATTAGACGCTTATAATCTCAAAGATTTAAGACTAAGTGATTATTGGAAAAGAAAAGTTGACAAGAAACTCGTAAAGATAAAAACAAGGTCTGGAAAAGAAATAGTAACAACAGAAGAACATCCGTATTTCACTTTCAATCATGGAATAAAATCGGTATTTGCAGGGCTTATAAGGAAAGGGCAATTGATTGCTACCCCTCGACAAATAAGCATACAAGGAAAAAAACAGGTTATAAGCCTTAAATCTCCTGATGAAGTGATAGACAAAGGAGATTATTATATTATAAAAGGTGCCACGAATTCCAACCCTATTACATTCCCAAAATACGTGAGCGTAGAATTTGCTGAATTTTTAGGCTATCTGCTGGCCGATGGACACATAGACAAGTGCCAAGTCAATTTTTTTAATTCTAACAGATTCTTAAGAGAGAAATATAAGAAATTAGTCTCTATTTTCAATGTCAATTTTAAGGAACGCAGAGATAGGACGACATGGGTTATACAAATCAATTCCCGAATACTAAGCAGGGTGCTGTCTGAAACCTTTGGCATCCCTTTAGGCAATAAAGCGGGCAACATAAAAATACCAAAAGAGATTCTGATGTCCGATAACAACGTACTGGCATCTTTCCTCAAAGCATATGCTGATAGCGATGGTTCAATACCAAATGGCAAAAGAGACCTAGAGATATGTACAAAGAGCAAATTGATGAGCAAACAATTACAACTCGCCTTCTTAAGGTACGGGATAGTAGCTTTTTGTAAAAACAAAGTCGTTAACAAAGAAACTTACTATAGGGTTTTGATAAGAGGAAGCTTTGTCAATGAATATGCTAAGCATATAGGGTTTAACCATCCTTCAAAACTGGAAAGATTAGAACAGATTATGCAAGCTAACACAATTGACAATACAAATGTAGATATTATACCGCAAGGAGGTTATTACTTAAGAGAGCTTAGAAGAAGGTTAAGAATTATGCCTAAACAAATTAGGCAAATTACGGGAAAAGATTATTGGGCATATGAAAACAACGAATACAGGGTTACTAGGAAATGGTTTAAAAAATTTGTATCTTTCTATAAAACAAGATACGAACGCTTAAAAAGAAACTCCTCAAAAATTGAAGGGCTAACAAGACTTGTGAAACTCCAAGAAGAATACGCCAGTTCTATGCGCATGCTTGATAAACTTAAAAACCTGTTGGGAGTATCTTATACGGGATTAGCAAAAAGTACAAGCTTTTCTGACACATGGTTGAGAAAAGCCTTGCAAAAAAATAGACAGATTAATCTGCAAGACTTGAACAGCATGACCGGAGCGCATTTGTTATTAGAAAATAGGCTGATGAATCTTAAGCTTGTTTTAAACTTTGAGGCGGATATAAACTATTTGAAGCGGTGGGTAGACAATACTAACTTAACTTATGCCAGTCTAGCAAAAGATGTTGGTATATCAGAATCGATGTTAAAAGGCTATGCCTATGGCGGATTTAAAATCCCTCAAGAAAAGGGGCAGATTCTTGCCGAGCATTTAAATCGTTTTAAGATGTTATTCACTGAAAAATTAGAAAAAAGTGAGATGCTTCTTGAAAACTTAGAAAAAAACTTTAAGGATTGTATGATGTCTTACACTGGGACCGTTGATTTGTTAAAAGAATTAAAAAGCGAATTAAATATCAAAAATTACGAACTAGCAGACAAAAACTTAGGCGTACAAACCGTATCTAACTTTTTCAAATCCAAACATAAGACCCCAAGTTTTAAAACTATCTATAAGATTGCTAAAAAAATTATTGAAATCCATGATAAAGCGTTATCTGATGAGACTGAAGGAATTCTTGATACGGCTGATAGCCTATCTAACTCGGACCTCTTTTGGGATGAAGTCGTACATGTTGAAAAAGTACATTCGGATGAAGAATGGGTTTACGATCTAACGGTTCCAGGAACACATAATTTTGTCGCTAATGGGATTATAGCGCATAACACATCAATGCTCGGAGCAAACCTTGTAGAGGTTATGAGGAAGTATAGGATAATAACAGTTGAGGACACGTTAGAGCTTCCGACAGAAGCATTAAGGAAATTAGGGTATAATATTCAGCCTATGAAAGTCAGGTCAGCATTGATGGCTGGCGGAACAGAAGTACCCGCTGATGAAGGGATAAGGACCAGCCTAAGGATGGGTGACTCTTCGCTGATAATCGGAGAGATAAGGTCAACTGAAGCTTTCGCCCTTTACGAAGCTATGAGGATAGGAGCGTTAGCTAACGTCGTTGCCGGGACGATACACGGCGACAGCCCTTACGGAGTGTTCGACAGGGTGGTGAACGACTTGAAAGTTCCAGCCACGAGCTTCAAAGCTACGGACATCGTGATGATATGCAACCCTATCAAAAGCCCAGACGGCCTGAAGAAATGGAGAAGGGTAACATCAATAACCGAAGTCAGGAAACACTGGTCTGAAGACCCTATAAGAGAGCAGGGTTTCGTAGACCTGATGAAATACAATGCGAAGACTGACCAGCTAGAGCCGACTGACGATTTGATAAACGGTGAGAGCGAGATACTGAAATCCATAGCAGGGAATATAAAAGAATGGGCTGGAGACTGGGATGCGGTCTGGGATAATATCACTCTGAGAAGCAAGCTTAAGGAGACTTTGCTGGACTACTCGAAAAAGCTTAAAGATCCGGACATGCTGGAAGCAGAGTTTGTGGTCATGGCTAACGACCAGTTCCACAGGGCTGCCGAAATCGTTAAGGAAGAAGTCGGATTCTTGGACAGCAAAAAAATATTCTTCGAATGGGAAGAATGGCTTAAAAGAAAGATAAGAGAGAGGAAAGGGTTTTGAGGATTTTAGATGGCGAGAAAAGTTGAAGATGTCGAAGGGATAATGAAAAGATACGGCTCTAAGCTCTCAAGAGAAGTAGGAGCCCCAAGCCAAGTCGTGCCGACAAACGAAGCCTTTTCTAGAGAGTATGGGATATTCAGGAAAGAGGCCCTCGGGACAGCAGTTTCTGTTTATGAGAAAATGGCCAAGTGGGCGAATGGCATCATAAAAGTCGCGGTGAAGCCTCAAGACAGGGAAGAAGTCCAAGCCGCAATAGAAACAGCGCACAGCGACGTGACACCTGAAGAGGCTGCGAGCCTATCGGCGATAGTCACGATAGTTTTCGTTTTCTTATCCATCTTCATAGGGATATTATCATTCGTCTTGACAGGCGGATTGAGTATGTCAATAGTTTTCTTGTCGCTGATAATATTGCTAGCAGGTTTTATACTCTCGAAGCCTGTAGCTAAGTTCCCGTTGCAGATTGCTTCTAGGTGGAGGCTTAGGGCTGGCAACCAGATGGTGTTATGCGTGCTGTATATGGTGATGTATATGCGGCACACTTCCAACCTTGAGCATGCGATAAAATTCGCAGGAGACCACATAGGCAACCCGTTAGCGCTTGACTTGAGGAAGGTATACTGGGATGTCGAGACTGGAAAATACTCGACGATAAAAGAAAGCCTGGACCACTACTTAGAGAAATGGAGAAAATGGAACATAGAATTCTTAGAGTCTATACACTTGATAGAGTCAAGCCTCTTCGAGCCGAGCGAAGAAAGAAGAGTGGAGAGGCTGGAAAAAGCCTTGCAGGTTATGATTGAGGGAACTTATGAGAGGATGCTCCACTTCGCGCACGACGTAAAAACTCCGATAACTACTTTACACATGTTAGGGATAATACTCCCTATTTTAGGATTGATAATCTTGCCTTTGATGGGTTCTTTCTTAGGAATCAAATGGTGGCACCTAGCAATAATGTACAACATAATCTTGCCAGTCATGGTATACCAGATGGGCACGAAGATATTAGAGAAGCGGCCGATGGGATACGGCGAGAGGAACATCCTGGAGGAAGAGCCGCAGTTCCAAAAGTTCACAACAGCAGAGTTCATGGGATCCGAGATGGATCCGAAATACCCTGCGATAACTGTAGCGTTTATCATATGCTTGATAGGCTTGACGCCTTTGATAATTCATCTCATAGATCCGGTGTGGGATTTTAAGATAACCGAAGATTTCGGATCGTTCCTCGACTACAGGGAAAGCGACACAGGATTTACATGCCAAACAGGAATAGGATGCTTAGGACCTTTCGGGTTAGGAGCAGCAATACTAAGCCTATTGTTCATACTGGGACTGGCGGTTGGCATAGGACTCTATTACAAGCTTAAGACTAGGAAGCTGATAATCATACGGGAAAGGACTAAAGAACTAGAGAAGGAATTCGCAGGATCATTGTTCCAGCTTGGCAACAGGATAGGCGATGGCCTACCCGCAGAATTAGCTTTCGGAAATGTAGCAGAAGGCATGAAAGGCACTCCGACAGGAGACTTCTTGTCCATAGCTAACAGGAACATAAGGCAGCTTGGCATGAGTGTCAAAGATGCGATATTCGATTCTGAACGGGGAGCGATAATTTCCTTCCCTTCACCGCTTATAGAAAGTTCTATGAAAGTGCTGGTGGAGAGTTCACGTAAAGGCCCTAAAGTGGTAGCTCAAAGCCTGATAAGCATATCAGTCTACGTGGAGAAGATACACCAGGTCAATGAAAGGTTGAATGACCTATTGTCGGACGTCACTTCTTCGATGAAAGGACAAGTGTCTTTCTTGACTCCGATGATAGCCGGAGTGGTAGTTGGTATAGGGAGCATGATAACCACGATAATCGGTAAGTTAGGTGTTAAAATCGCTGGCGTAGCGTCTGAAGGAGGTTCGGAAGCTTCAGCTTCCAGCGTAGCGCCGTCATTCCAAAACCTGGTCCAGATATTCCCTACAACAAAGCTTATGCCCCCATATTTCTTCCAGATAGTAGTAGGGTTTTACGTTTTAGAAATAATCTTCATACTCACTATACTGTCCAATGCTATAGAGAACGGCATGGACAAGATAAGCGAGAAGCACCAGATGGGAAAATACTTTTTCACAAGCCCGATGTTTTATTTTGTAATAGCGTTCATGGTGATGATAATATTCAGCTTCCTCATAGGGAAGATATCAAACTTTTAATCATGAAAGAGAGAGTGATTAAATCATGACAATGGAGAACATAATCTTGCTGTTGCTTGCGATACTGCTAGGAATGATAGTCTTGCTAGCGATCTGGAAGATGGGGCAAGGCATTTTTTAAAGAAAAACGTTAATAAGCCTCGAAAGGTTACTAAAAGATGATGGGAAAGAAATCAAAAATTGAGATGGAAACGCTGGGAAAGATACTTTTACTCACAGCTTTCTTGATAATCTTCCTGTTGATGTTCAAAGGCTGCAAGGACCAGATGGAGAACGTAGGCGTAGTCGGTTTGAATGAGTACGTCTGCTGGATGTCGAAGGCTTTGCAAGCGGACTTTTCGTTCTTGTTCCCTTCAGCATGCCATGAGATAGACATGACAAAAGAGCCCCAAGGTAAGCAGCAGATATCTATCCTTATGAGGAAGTGCTGGTGGATGTACGGCCAAGGGGAGAAAGACCTGATTTACGAGAGCAAGTCCAGGTCGGTCATTAGAGACAACGTTGTTGGGAAAACAGCTGATAAAATAATCGACAAGCTAAGCTGGGCTGACGTTCCGCAGATATGCTACATGTTCACTCCGAAAGAGGACATGGAACTTGCAGATTTTAAGGCGTATCTAAAAAAATACGACAGGTCAGGGGAGCTGACCAAAGATGAGGATACTAAAGAGACCACATGGGGGTATATACAAAAATCACCTTCTGAAAAGTCAGGGATATGCTTTGATGACAGGCTGAAAGGTAAGATGCTTAAAGGCAAGATATACTACGTGATGTTTTACGATGACAGGGGGTTCTTATCCAAAGGAACAAGGGACAGGATATTTATAACCCGTGATGCTAATTTTGGTGAAGACCAAGCAGGGTTTTTGGCTTGGGCGAAAGAAATATTCTCAAGTGATGGCTGTGAAGATTACGGAAAGATCGCAGCAAGAGAAGCCGCCAAGGCAGGAGCCAAAACCTTCTTCAGCAAAACTGTAGAGATCTTGCAAAGGTGCATGAAGACCAGCGGAGACAAGCCTTGCGTATGCGACGATTCAAGTTTGGACCCTTTGAATGAACTTCCCACTAGTTACTCAGTCGAGTTTAAGAAGGTTAGCGAGAAAACGTATAAAGTCTCTTTATTGGATGCTGAAGGGAAAGTCTACGTTGAGAACGGAAAAGAATTCTCAAACACCATAGACGGTAACAGGCTAGGTAATTGGGGTGAAAGGGAGTTATCAAGGAAGATTGAAAGGACCATGCCTAAATGCTTACCTGGTGAGATAACCGCAGATTATAAAATCACCAAGTACCTCAAGGATTACCGCGTCATATACCATCCGAATAATGAGTTCCCTAAATGCTTCATAAGCGGGCAAGAACATGACCCGAAGACTGAAGACTTCGCAATAATGTACCTGATACAGCAAGACACTACAGGATTCCCAAAATGCTCAGAATTACCTGCACAGTTAGCAAAAGAGCAAGAACTGGCCCTCAAGGAACAACAAAGGGCTTTATGCAAAAGCTACGACCAAACTGCATGCTACGCAAATTCGGTTAAATGTTTCCCTTACGTAATACAAAATGCGGATTTAACAGGGTATGTTTTTAGCTCTTGTGAATCTTGCGAATACGGCTTTAAATGCAGTCAATTAATGTCAGAGGAAACCTGTAAACTTAACCCTTGTTCAACAGCATGTAAATGGATACCTGGTTCACCGATTCCTAAAGGAAGATGTGAAAATGGATAAATCTGGCAAAATGGAATGGGAATACTTAGCCGCAATAGTACTAATCTTATTGATAATCGTGGTCATGCTTATGTTCTCAGACAGCATGAGGCAGAGCATAATGGAGAAAGGCACGAACTTTTTCAAAAAAATAGTC